>JAJRYT010000249.1 GCA_024275635.1 Chloroflexota bacterium
AAAACAGACCGATTCTACCAGTTCAACGCCCGAACCATCCGCCACATCCACACCGTAGACAAAGACCCCTACAGCCGCAACCTCTGGGTATCCACCGGCGACGAAGACCCGGAATGCCGGATTATTTTGCTGGACGCCGACACCGGTCAAGCCCAAACAATTGGCAGCGGCAGTCAAAAATGGCGCACAGTCAGCTTTGCCTTCCGGCCAGATGCAGTTTATTGGGGAACCGATAACCATTTAGGAAAAAACCAGATATGGCGTTTCGACCGCGCCACCGGCCAAACCGCATGTGTCAGTGATGTGATCGGCCCGGTTTATTACAACGCCTGCTTAAAAGATTACATCATCTTTGGCACAACGATGGAAAAAGGAGAAGGTCAACAAGACGGCTATGGCCGGCTGTATGCTCTTGATGCCCACGATCGCGTCGCCGAGGTCTGGAAACAGCGTAAAGATCGCTGGCATCCGCGTTGGTTTGGCTACGGCGTGTTTGAATTTGCGGAAGGCAGCCTCCACAACAACCAATTCTGGGTAACAGAAAAGGGGTTTGAGCCAGGGGGTCGCAGTTTATTGTGCGAGTTAAGCGATGAATAACGGGCTGAAATTAACCTATTTCGCCATTGTCGGCGTGGGGCGCTCCGGCACGACTCTGTTGATGAGCATGTTAAATGCGCATCCGGCGATCACGCTGCCGCCTGAGTTTCATTTTGTCAATCAACATATCGTCGAAAAACCCAGGGCAACATTGCCGGAGGCAGTGGCCCGATTGGAAAATGACCCGCGCTTTGCCCGGTTAGGGGTAACGCTTGATGAAGTGATACGGCCGTTTTCCCACAACCAATCCCCCTTCTCCATCGTAAACCTTTACCGGCAAATACTCAAAACCTACGCTCAAAAACAAAACGTATCCATCATTGGCGACAAAGCTCCCAAATACGTCGAACACCTGCCCATCCTGCATCACATCTTTCCTGACGCCAAAATCATTCACCTCATTCGTGATCCACGCGACGTCTACCTGTCCCGCACCAAAGCAGCCTGGTCAGCCACTCGCCCGGACAACTTGCAGTTCCTGGCCTACCGCGCCCAATACGCTCTGGGCCGCCGTCTAGGGCCGCAGCTTTTCGGCAGCGGCTACCTGGAAATCCACTACGAGCAGTTACTTACGCAGCCTCAAATCGAACTCCAACGCATCTGCCAACTCATTGGCGTACCCTACCAGCCCGAAATGCTATCCTTCTCAGATTCAGCCCAGGGCATCATCTTCCCCGATGAAATAGCCTGGAAACAAGAAGCCCTGGGGCCATTATTAACCAACAATATGAATAAGTGGCGGCAGGCGCTGTCCCCAGACAAAATCGCCCGCATCGAATTAGCCTGCGCGCCAACATTCAAAGACGGTTTCTACCAGCAAGCCAAACAAACAAGCGCCCCATCTCACGCCATGCTAAATGGCTACATAACCGCATTAAGCGCTTTATATCAAAGCATGATTACATTAAAAAACTGGCAAGTATTACGCAAAATCAAGCGCCAACCTGCCCCCTGAATCAATCATTTCCACCCGCTATAAGGAGTATCCGTTGCGCATTTTAATACTGGCTCATTTCTACCCGCCTGAAATGGGAGGGGCGGCCGCCCGGTTACATGGATTAGCTCGCTGGTTAGCCCATGAAGGTCACAGCATAACCGTCATCGCCGGGTTTCCCAACTACCCGTCAGGCATCATTCCCGCTAACTATCGCGGCAAACTACGCGTGCGAGAGACAATGGACGGCGTAGAGGTTTTACGCGCCTGGGTCTACGCATCCCCTCGTCGCAGCAGCGTCCGCCGTCTGGCCAACTATCTCTCCTTTGTCATCTCCAGCGCCGCTGTGAGTCTGTTGGCCGGACATGATTACGATATCGTATTGGCCTCATCGCCGCCGCTATTTTTGGGTCTTTCCGGGTTATTCCTGGCGCGGCTGCGCCGCCTTCCGTTTGTGTTAGACATCCGGGATCTATGGCCGGAAGTGGCGGTGGAGGCGGGCGAGTTCGCGCCGGATGGCCTGGTCACACGGCTGGCGGAGCGGCTGGCGCGATTTTTGTACCGCCACGCCGACCACATCACCCCGGTGACGGAGAATAAACGCAAGAAACTGCTGGCGGCGGGCGTGCCGGAGGGGAAAACGGCCGTCGTCACCAACGGCGTTGACCTGGACTACGTGGCCGCCGCGAAACCGGGGGACAAACGCGCCGAATTGGGGCTGGAAGACAAGTTTGTGATTTTGTACGCCGGTCTGATCGGCATTGCCCAGGGGGTAGAGATCGCCATTCACGCCGCCAACTGCCTGCGCGATGATGAAACGATTCATTTCGTGATTGTGGGCGATGGGCCGCGCCGCGACTCGCTGCGCCAGCAAGTTGAATCGCTGGGGCTGAAGAATGCGACCCTGATCCCGCGCCAGCCGCGTGAGGAAATTCCGGCATTTTTACGAACGGCCGATGTCGCCCTCGTCCCCCTGGTCAGCAGCAATCTGGATGACGCCGTGCCGTCGAAGTTGTTGGAAGCGTGGGCCTACGGCCGTCCCATTATCCTGGCGGCGGGAGGAGAAGCGGCCGATATTGTCAGGCGCAGCGCCGGGGGAGTGGTCATAGCGCCAGAAGAACCCGACAGCCTGGCTGAGGCGATCCTGGCCATGAAAAACGACCCCGACCAACTGGCCCAATATGCCCAAAATGGGCGCGCTTACGTCCAGGCGCACTTTGACCGCCGCGCGCTGGCGGGGCAGATGGGCCAGGTATTAGAGCGAACCCTTCATTCCGGCTGAACTGGGGAACGGCCGTACCCATGCTAACCATGAAAACTGCAAAATTTAAGCTGCGCGCCGTCTGGTTGACGGCGCGGCGCGCCGGTTGGCGGCGTAGTTTATGGCGCTTAAACCGTCGCCTACGCTTGCGCCTGCTCAATCCTTACCTGGGCCGCCGCCTGTACCCCTTGCCCCAAAACCTAGCGCCGGCGTCGTGGGCTGAAGACAGCCCAGTCGTCGCCTGCCTGACCACCCTCGCTCAACTGCGCCAGACAGGGCCGCACGCCCACGCCTGGAACATTGAAGCGGAAACCGTCGCCTTACTGAACCAGCCGCCCGTTCCCCTGGCCGCGCCCGTCGCCTGGCAAGCGCGGCCCATTGACGATCCGTTGTGGTCGTTTCAACTGCACGGATGGGAATGGGCCTGGCCGGTTTTGACGAACGCGGCGCAGCGGGCGGCGGTCTGGGCGTTGTGGCAGGATTGGCTGGCGCAAAATCCCATCGGGCGCGGCCTGGCCTGGGAACCGTATCCCACATCGCGGCGGATTGTGGTCTGGCTGGCTGCCTGGGGCTTGTTGAAAGGGGACGGCCGTTTCGCTTTAGCCATCGCGCAGCAGGCAAACTATCTACGCCATCATCTGGAACGCGATCTGGACAACAATCACCTGATCGCCAACGCGAAAGCGCTGGCCTGGGCCGGGCTGCTGCTGCCTGACCTGCCGCAGGCGAATAGGTGGCGCAGCCTGGGACTAAAGTGGCTTTGGCAAAGTCTGCTGGAACAAGTACGGCCGGATGGCGGCCATGTTGAGAATTCTTCCAGCTATCATCTAGCTGTGTGGCAGGATGGATTGGAGACGGCGCTGTTGTGTGAAGCGTGTAACGAGGCAGTTCCTGACGCAGTTTGGGATGTTTTGCAGCGGATGGGTGAATTTGCCTGGGCGTTGCGCCGTCCGGACGGTCGTTTACCCCTTCTCAATGACAGCATCGAAGATGAACCGCTGCCCTCTGCCGCAATTTTCGCTCTGGCCGACAAAACGCTGGAACAGGCTAATTTCATATCGCGGACGGGAGGCGCAGTAGCGCCGCATGGTTATGAGGCGCATGTATTCAAAGATACCGGCTACGCGGTCATCCGCTACCGGCCTGAAAATAATGGGACTTATCTATTTTTTGACGCCGGAGATTTGGGGCCGGCGCACTGCCCCGGTCACGGCCATGCCGATACGTTGAGTTTTGAATTATGGAGCCAGGGGGAAGCGCTCATCGTTGATCCGGGGACTTATCAATACCCGGCAGGGAAATGGCGTGGTTATTTTCGGGGAACGGCCGTTCACAGCACAGCAACCATTGACGGCCTCAATCAATCCTCCTTCGCCGGGCCATTTCGCCTGGCCGATATGGCCCAGGGGCATCTGCTATCTGCTGCGTTAAACCAGCCAGAACCCGAAATAATGGGCGAACATAACGGCTACGGCCGTCTGGCTGATCCGGTCATTCACCAGCGTCATATTCGTTTCCATAACGCTACACATATCACCATCACCGATCTATTTACAGGCAGCGAAACACACCAAATTGCGCTATTCTTTCATTTATCCCCCAGTCAAACAAATTTAGAAAGGAAGAATGTAATACAGGCTGTTTATCCTAGTGGCACACAGTTGAAGTTACAAGTAAACAACAATGCAGCCGCAGGTAGCTTAAGTGCCACAAGGGGTTGGATGAGTCGTACCTGGTATTCCAGAGAACCCAGTCCAATCATCGTTTTTAAGGCTAAAGCCAAACTACCTGTCACCATAACAACACAAATCACAATCAGTGACAAGGAAACATTAGATGGATAAGGTATGTGTATTAGGTTTAGGATACATCGGTTTGCCAACTGCAAGCGTTCTGGCTACCCACGGTTATTCAGTCATTGGCGTAGATGTCAAAGACAAACTGATCAACCAGCTACGTAATGGCTACGTTCACATCCAGGAACCTGGATTAAAAACCATGGTTCAGGCGGGGATAAACTCCGGCAATCTAATTGTTGCCGACAAACCTGCTGCGGCCGATGCCTTCATCATCACCGTACCCACCCCCATTAAACCTGATAAACGGGCCGAGCTTAGTTATGTCGAATCAGCGGCGCGATCTATTGTTCCGTATTTACAGCCCGGCAATCTTATCGTGCTGGAATCAACCGTTCCGCCCGGAACAACGGCTGGCATGTTCGCCGCCATCTTGCAAGAATCCGGCTTGAATCCCTGGCAAGATTTATATGTTGTCCATTCGCCAGAGCGTGTTTTGCCCGGCCGTATTCTGGAAGAACTCGTCAGCAACGATCGTGTTATTGGCGGTCTCACGCCTAAAGCGGCCAGGAAAGCACATACACTATACGCCAGTTTTGTCCAGGGCGAGATTTATCTATCCGACGCCACCACGGCCGAAATGGTCAAATTGATGGAAAACACATACCGGGATGTAAATATCGCCCTGGCTAATGAGTTTGCGCTTGTCGCCGAAGCGCTGGGAACCAATGTATGGCAAGCCATTGAGATCGCTAACCGGCATCCGCGGGTGAATATCCTCAAACCCGGCCCCGGCGTCGGCGGACATTGCATTGCCGTTGACCCCTGGTTCCTGGTGCAAGCTGCGCCCGGCCCATCCCAGTTAATCGCTTCCGCGCGACGGCTCAATGATCGTATGCCGGAACATGTGGTTGAGAAATTGGGCGCGCTCATGACCGGGATTGAGAATCCTCGGGTCGCGGCCTTGGGCCTGTCCTATAAATCCAACGTGGACGATATGCGAGAGAGCCCGGCCTTGACGGTCATTCGTTGGTTACAAGCAACAGGATGCGAGGTCAGGGCCTATGATCCACATATAAAGGACAGTGAATTAAACATCGTCGTCGAATCAATAGAGGAAGCTGTAACCGACGCTGATTGTGTCATTTTATTAACTGACCACAGCGATTTCAACGATCTCGATCCGTTTGATTTAGGCCAGATGATGCGTCGTCAGATATTACTGGATACACGAAATGGATTGCCGCATCAAAGGTGGAAATCGGCCGGCTTTGATGTCCACATCTTAGGGGATGGTAACAAGTTGGCAGTTTGGCGGGAATCGCTGCCCAACTTGGAACTAGTGGGTGAGTAAGCGCGTTCTTAAAGCAGTGATGTTGGAAACGGCCGTTTCCCGAAGTCAGAAGTCAACCTGAAAACGGCCGTTTCACTCAAACCTTGTGCAAACTTGCAGATCGTATGATTAGCGAAAGATAGAATGTTAGTTTGTACACATATGCTTCATGTGGTGGAGTAGAACAAGACACTAAAACACTGGCTGGAGGCAACTGATACCTTTTGGATCAAGCTCCTCACTGCCCACGGCAAGGAAATTTCCTTATAAAAATCCGCCGACCCCTTCCTAAACGAATGGGCAACCGTAACACTATACACAGCAGCTAAAGTAGACAAAAACTAAAAGTAATATCGAAGGTCTGTAGTCAAGGATCAACGTCATGAGCGTTCAGCCTAACAACCAAGTGATGCACACACTCATTGCCGATAGCGTAAGAACGCCCAAATATCAGAAACTACGCGAGAGTTTTCACGTACCATTTTCTGAACGTCGCGTGCTGCTGATATTTGTAGACACATTACTCATCCTGTTAGCAGTATTGGGTGCGTTCATCCTTTGGCAAAAAACAGCAGGTATTACTACACGCCTTAACCATATCAATGAACGCTGGTACTGGTTCCCTATAATGAGTCTTGGCTGGAGCGGGTTGGCTTGGCTCAACGACCTGTACGACCTCCGCTCTGCTAATCGCAAAGGACTAAGTGCAGTCCGAACAATCATCGTCGCCCTAATGGCGCTCTTTCTGTACCTGGTTGTTTATTTCTTCAACCCTTATTCCCTGCCCCGCTTATTTGTAATCTACTTCTTACTCATCGTTACTCCGGCAATTATTATATGGCGCGGGACCTATGTAGTCGTATTCAGCGCCTTACCCTTTCAACACCGGGTGTTAATTGTAGGCAAAAACACCAGAGGAAAAACCATTGCCGATACCCTGGTACAGGAACCACTCACAAACTACCACGTGTTAGGCTTTGTCGACAGCAATAATTCTACATCAGAAAAAAAGTTTGAAGGGCTTCCCATTTTAGGCAGTGAAAAAGACATTTTAAATCTCGTCGAACAATTTCGGGTTCATGAATTAGTCGTAGCCATTGAACAAAATCTTGATAGGATACTCTTTATGACCCTGGTAGAATGCCAGGCTCGTGGTGTTCAAGTATCGTGGATGCCCGATTTATTCGAGAAACTGTGCCATAAAGTACCCATCCAGCATATTGATCCGGCCTGGGCGCTGCATGCCATGCAGAATCAGTCATTCTCCAATCGTTTACAAACCATTATCAAACGATTACTAGACATGACCCTGTTCTTGTTTGGCTTGCCTATTATCCTGTTACTCATGCCGTTTATCGCCTTAGCCATCCGGTTAGACTCCCCTGGCCCCATTTTTTATCGCCAGATACGCTGCGGCCGTGCCGGCAAACAATTTTACATCTACAAATTCCGGACAATGGTAACCAATGCTGAAAAAAATGGGAAAGCACAATGGGCCTCAAAAAACGATCCCCGTATCACGCGGGTAGGGCAATGGCTGCGTAAATCTCGCCTGGATGAACTCCCCCAACTGCTTAATGTGCTGCGCGGAGAAATGAGCATCGTTGGGCCTCGGCCAGAACGACCCGAATTCATCGAAAACCTCGAGCTGGAAATCCCTCTTTATCGGACACGATTGCTGGTCAAACCGGGGATTACAGGCTGGGCACAAGTGCATTACGACTACGGAAATACCGTGAACGATGCGCTTATTAAACTGCAATATGATTTTTATTACATCCGTTACCAATCATTGGCATTAGACATTTATACAATGTTTCGGACAGTTAGCGTTTTGCTTCGACTGAAAGGCGTCTGATCTCTTAATGGCTGCTTTATACAAACAGAATGGTTAACGGTTCGAAGGAGACTTGGAAGTGGGAGATTTTGTTGAAATACGACAATACGTAACAATTGTCCTCCGGCGGTGGTGGGTAATGGCCCTGGCATTGATCATAACGGTCTCAATCGGCTATTCGGTTACTAAAAGAGAGCCGTCTATCTATCAGGCCAAGACGAGCATCCTTGTAGGGCAATCATTTAAGGCCACAGATATAACACGAGCAGACATGCAGGTTAGCGAGCAGCTTGCTCAAACTTACGCTGCGTTGGCCAAACGCCAACCAATTTTACAGGGAACGGCTGAAGCCTTAAATCTAGATTACGGGTGGCAAAGATTAAAAGGACAAGTATCGGCCAGTCTTGTACCCGGAACTCAATTGGTTGAAATAACAGTTGAAGCGAATACAACCGAAGAGGCCAGGGTAATCGCTGATGAGGTAGCTCACCAGTTAATTTTACTAAGTCCTACTACATTACAAAACCAAGAATTCACCGAAACTATTGATTTTGTAAATGAACGATTGACAAACCTACAAGATAAAATCAATGCTGGTCAATCCAAGTTAGAGGCGCTGGAAACAACAGATGTAACAGGTCTAACTGCTGATGAAGTCATAAAAATACAAGACGAAATAGAAAACGTAAAACGGTTAATCAATGATTGGGAGGCTACTTATGCCCAAATGCTCAGTTTCGTAAACAGCAAACAGTCTGCTAATTATTTAGCTGTCATTGAAACAGCCCAAGCCAGGGCCAAGCCAATCCGTCCAAATTGGCAATTGAATATGAGTGTAACTATCGCCATTGGCCTCGCTTTAGGCCTCGTACTCGTTTTTGTTTTAGAGCATCTCGATGACACCCTTAAATCAACTGATGATATTGGCCAATTATTAAGATTAACGCCTTTGGGAACCATCCGCAAGTCGAAAAGCAAAGGGTATCCTAACGCGCTCGTCACGTCTAAGACTGAATTTTCATTGGAATCAGAGTCCTACAGAATGATTCGCAGTAATATCCAATTCATGTCGGTGGATGAGTTAAGTAATTCTATTTTAGTGACCAGCGCCGTTCGCGGCGAGGGCAAGAGCATTGCGGCGGCAAATTTAGGTGTGGTTATGGCGCAAGCTGGTCATAAAACGATTGTGGTTGACACCGATCTGAGACGGCCAGTGCAGCATGAGATATTTCACCTCCCCAATAAAAAAGGCCTGACAGATTATCTTCGTACACCGGGGGCAAACATTAATGATTTCTTGATGAATACGCAAGTGCCAGAGCTGCAAGTTTTAACTAGCGGGGTGTTACCGCCAAACCCCTCAGAACTATTAGGGTCACAGCGTATGAAACAAGTAATGAGCAGCATGACCGAGGCGGCTGATATAGTCATTTACGATAGCCCGCCGGCTGTGATTGTTGCTGACGCAGCAATATTGTCGGAAAGAGTTGATGGCGTTGTTTTTATAATTGAAGTCGGGAAAACTCGTCGCGATCTTATCAGGCAGGCTGTATTTAACTTACAACAGGCCGAAGCCAATATATTTGGCGCCATACTAAACAGGGTTTCAAAAAAAAGATACGGCTATTATAAAGGCTTTAATTACAGGCATGAAGCGCCAGAAGAATATGCTGAGAAGCTAAATATGACTGGACTGCTGCGATGGCGCAAGCGGCTTCCCTTTGTTAAGTAGGATTGGGTATTAAATAATTTACGGAACTGGGTTGGAGACTAGAGACTAGAGATTAGAGACTGGACTAATCTCTAATCTCCAGTCTCTTTTACAATTACTGTGTCGTCAGATCAACCGGCTGCAAGTCAGGATTATGACAAGCCTGCCTTCCGATTTTGGCTAAATTACGCCACTCGCTTTTAATTTTGATGCGTACAACATCGGCCGTGAAATCGGTGTTTGTCATCTGATCATTACGAATCAACGATGAACCTACACCGTAAATATCAACTGGTACGTCCAATTTCTCGAAACGCGCAATTTTTTCTGGATTAAATCCGCCAGTTACCACTATTTTCACGTTGCGGCAGTATTGTTGAGCCATTTCTACTTGGCGCGCGGGCAAATCCCACTGTTCATAAGCGCTGTCTAATGCCTTCCGCACGTTGAATGCTAATCGTGGGTTTACGCCAAAATCTAGCGCCGGGTTGCCCAGCGGGGGAACATTGACATCACGCATACTACCGCTGGTGTCCAGCCGAACGCCAAATAAAATATATCGCTTGGCATCTTCTTCCTTCCCAGCTTCTATTAATTCAGCATAACGCGCAAACATTTGCCGCAAGACTTGTAAGCTGTCGGTTACTGAATCGTTGTTGAAGTCAACCAAAGCTATGCGCGGTACCGCGGCGGAAACGAATTCGGCAAAGGCCATCATGGCTGCGGCTGTGTCGCCTAGAAAGCAGGCGATAGCTGCATGGGCAACGGTGCCGCCGCCCGCCCCTCCCCACCAATCGCCTTGCGCATCGGTGGAAACAAATGGGCGTAATTTACCCTCGTAATCTGAATTAAACCGCGCTACCGCAATATCGTAAGCATACCCGTCTGCGGCCTGGGCCTCGTGCAAATCAAAACGGGCCGGAAAGAACAGGACGGGCTTCCCCCGGGCAGCGCGTAGTACGTTGTAAACGTTGGTGGCGATGCGGCTGCTTCGGCTGAGGATACCCAACATGGGTGTTTCCAGGAGAGCGAAGTCCCGATAACGGCCGTGCATTTTAATTACCGGCTGCACCTGGGTTGCATCGCCATGATATTCAGTTATCGCGCCATCGTGAACGGCCGTTACCTCCAAATCCGCCCACGTCTCCACCCACTCTCCCTTGTCATCAAAATAGCCCGTGCAGTGGCGCAGCATCGCCAATGCCTTATCCACTCCCACAACCACCGTCTTACCGCGACGGCGGGTAAAAAACTGCATCTCCACCTCAATGTCGCCAACATTCAGGCCCTGGGGATCGCAGCCAATATCGCGTGCATACTGGCCCACATAACCGCTGCTGCGCCCAACGCCGGCCAACATCAAGGCGATATTTTCGAAGTATTTATCCGAATACCATCCTTGCCGCATCCGCTCTACATCCAGCTTGAATGTTTTGTTCGTCAGTCGCTCGCCATTGAACAGGCTCATAATGACCCTCCACTCAGCTAGAGCTAGAGGAAGTCAATCCTCTAGCTCTAGCTCAATCCTCTATACCTATTTACCAAACCGTTCGCGCAGCAAATCCGTCAATGTTGGCTGGCCGATTTCTTGCAATTCATAGCGCACACGCTGGTGTGGCAGTTTGATATTAACCACCTTTCCCAGGTCAATCGGCGTAGCAATAATAACCATATCGGCCGGGCTGCTGTTGATCGTCTCTTCCAAATCAGCAATTTGGTCACCGCCGTAGCCCATCGCCGGCAGTACAGTCCCGGTTGCAGGATATTTATCGTAGGTGGCAGCTAGGGAACGAACTGCGTAGGGACGTGGGTCAATGATTTCCGCCGCATCGAAGTAATTAGCGGCCACAACGCCAGCCCCGTAAGCCATTTCGCCATGTGTCACAGTGGGACCGTCTTCCACAACCAGCACTCGTTTACCGCGAATGGCGGCAGGATCATCCACAAAAATAGGTGAAGCCGCTTTGACAATGACAGCGCCTGGATTTACTTTCCGCACATTGCTCTGAACGGTGATGATGTTGTCGTTATCGGCCGTATCCACCTTGTTGATAACGACCGCCGCCGCCAGCCGCAAATTCGTTTCGCCAGGATGATAGCGAAGTTCATGTCCGGGGCGATGCGGGTCTACAACCACAATGTGGTAATCTGAGAGGTAAAAGGGAAGGTCATTATTGCCACCATCCCAGATGATGATATCCGCTTCTTGCTCAGCCCGGCGCAAAATCGCTTCATAATCTACGCCAGCATAAATAACTGCGCCGCGATCTACATATGGCTCATACTCTTCCCGTTCCTCAATAGTACAGTCATGTTTGTCCATATCCTCGTATGTAGCAAAACGCTGCACAACTTGTTTGGCCAGGTCGCCATAAGGCATAGGATGGCGAATGGCGACGACACGTTCATACCCTAGCTCATTCTGCAATATATCCAGAACGCGACGGGAGGTCTGGCTTTTGCCGCAGCCAGTACGCACGGCACAAACAGACACAATCGGCTTTGTGGATTTGACCATTGTCTCACGCGGATTCATCAGCCGGAAACCAGCCCCGGCAGCCAATACGCGAGAGGCCAGGTGCATCACATACTCATGAGGGACATCAGAGTAGGAAAAGATAACTTCGTCAATTTGTTGTTCTTTGATCAACGATTCCAGTTGGGATTCCGGGTAAATGGGAATGCCTTCCGGGTACAGGGGGCCAGACAAGGATGGCGGATAGCGACGCCCCTCAATATTGGGTATTTGGGTGGCTGTAAAGGCAACTACTCGATAATACTCATTGTTACGAAATGCCGTGTTAAAGTCATGGAAATCACGCCCGGCAGCGCCGGCGATGATCACCCGTTGCACTTCATTTGAACGCATAATTATATTCCTCCAAAAAAGTGGGATAGTTAAGGTCGAATTTGAGCATCTTGGCTCATTCTCAAATTGAAGAACGCTATCATATCAATAATTGACCAGATAAACCAGCCGCTGAGGGGGGGGCTATCGCTCTTTATGGCATTAGTTTTTGAGTTGGATTAGCGCCATCAGTCGCTACACGAATATTTCATACCCTCGTCTGGGGGGAGTACGGCCGTTTCCCTTCCCCACAACCTACTTTATGTCGATCTATAGTTGATCTTATGAAAAGTAATGCTATAATGCCTGTAAAGATTAAATTACATAATCTTTTAACAGACCGTATTTTATTAACTTAGCATGAGGCGCAATTTTTATTGGGCCGCGTCATCCGCAAGCAATTCCTCTTCGTTATGTTAGTCCAGGTATATTTATCTTGTTCTAATATGATAATTACTACACGCAGTTGAGCTGCTGCTGGAGATGCTCTACGACATAGGAGTGTGAGGCGATGGAAGAAACGTTGCTCGCCTTTCTGAATTTCCTTCAAGAAGAATACAAATACTCACATAATACAACAGCTGCCTACCGGAATGATCTGAACCAGTTTGTGAAATTCCTCAAAAACGGGCAGTATGCTCAATTATCTAACTGGGCAGACGTAACCCCTGAGGTAGTGAATGATTATGTTGAGTTTATAAAAAATAAGTCTTATGCTTCTTCGTCGGTGGCCCGGAAGGTAGCGGCTATAAAATCATTCTTCAATTATTTACATGCCCGCAGCCTGGCTCCTGAAAACCCAACCACAAATATTGACTCACCCCGTGTGAAAAAGCGATTACCCAAAACCCTCTCTTTGACGGATGTGGAGCGCTTACTCAAAGCGCCTACACTAAAATCAACGCCAAAACATTTGCGCGATGCTGCTTTGTTAACCATGTTATATATGACTGGTATGCGAGTCACTGAAGTAGTTTCCCTGCAGTACGAAGATATTGATATGGCTAATAATTTGCTTTATTGTCTGGGCAAAGATGATCAAAAACGAGAACTACCTTTCGATAAAGTAACAAAGAAAGCGCTGCATAATTACCTGGAAAAGGGACGGCCGTACCTGGTAAAAGATACGTCTGAACAAGCAATTTTTCTCAATCACCGCGGCCAGCAATTAACACGCCAGGGGCTTTGGCTGATCATTAAAGCCTATGCCAAACAAGTGAATTTAGGCGCTTCCGTTACGCCGCATACCCTGCGCCACAGCTTTGCCGCCCACAAATTAGAAAGTGGCTCAGATTTACAAGAAGTACAGCATTTGCTGGGCCATGCCAATATCTCCACTACGCAAATTTATACCCAACTCATAGACGAAGAAAAGAATAATGGAGAATCGTAACCTGATTGCGAAATGAACGGCTAACCTTTTGCGCTTCCTGGTTACGATAATATCATGATGACTAATTTCATTTCTCATGCCCATGTTGAGGCCGCGGTGACGGCCGTTCGCAGCCACACCAATTACCAACCTACCATCGGTCTGGTACTGGGTTCGGGCTTGAATGCTCTGGCCGATGCTATCGAAGACGCCGATATTATCCCCTACGAGCCAATTCCCCATTGGCCAGCGTCCACCGTTCCCGGCCACAGCGGACGCCTTGTCATCGGCAAACTGGAAGGAAAACCCGTATTGGCCCAGCAAGGACGCGCCCACTTTTACGAAGGCCATCCCATGAATCAAATTGTCCTGCCCGTGCGGGTGATGCATAAGATGGGCGTGCGCACATTGATTGTGACCAATGCCGCCGGGGGCATTAATGCTGATTTTTCGCCCGGCGACCTGATGTTAATAAAGGATCATCTGAACATGCTGGGCATTGCCGGCAACAACCCCCTACGCGGTCCCAATGATGATGCTTTTGGCCCGCGCTTCCCGAACATGATTGACGCTTATGATCCAAAACTGCGACAATTAGCGCAGGAAACGGCCGTTGCCAATGGATTCAGTTTACAAGAAGGCGTCTACGCTTTCGTTGCCGGTCCCAGCTTCGAGACCCCGGCCGAACTCCGTTTCCTACGCACCGTCGGCGCCGATGCCGTCGGCATGTCCACCGTGCCCTCCGTCATCGTCGCCCGCCATGCCGGGATGCGTGTGCTAGGCATCTCCACTATTACCAACATGGCCGTCCCCGACCCCTTGCCCGGTACTGAGCTTTCCCATGAAGAAGTGTTGGAAACCGGCAAGCAAATCATCCCTCGCCTGACGACTTTGCTGCGCGGCATTCTTCAACAATTATAGCGATTGGAGACTAGAGATGGGAGGCTGGTCAGCCTCCCATCTCTAGTCTCCAATTTTCAATCTCCCACCATGGAGCCTATCTACGTTTTCCTCATCCTCAACGACGTTTGGATTTACATTCTAAGCACATTAGGACTTTTTTGGTTCATTAACGAATATTTCCAGTCTCGGCGCATCTTGCGTCAGGCCATGTTTGGGCTGGAACGGGAAACAGGAACCCGTATTCGTAATAACGCGCTCATCTTCATCATCACGTTTTCGAGCATCATTGGTATTGTTTATTATGTTAATTCGCAGGTCAGACCAACGTTGTCAGAAACGTTATTCAAACCCCCTACGCCAACGCCAGACATCTTTTCTACGCCGTTGTCATCCCCTACGCCGTTAGGCACGGCCGAAATTATCCGACCCAGCCCCACCCCGCCATTAGTTCCCACCATCACATTAGCCAGCCCGCCCGACGCCGCGCCGCCAGTTGCAGAAGACACGACGCCGGCAGCGGAGTCAGCGACGCAGCCACCGCCAGGGCCAACGATTACGCCCTTCATCGGCTGCACCGTTGATCTAAACATCAGCGAGCCGCGCAACGGGGCTTTTGTAACCGGGGCGATCAACTTTACCGGCACGGCCGATACGGATGATTTTCTTTATTACCGACTGGAAGCGAATGGGCCGGAAACGAATGGGGGTTGGGCTTCTTTGCTGGGACGCACGATTGACCAGCCGGTACGGGATAATTTCCTAGGCAATGTCAATCTAAGCCAGTGGGCCAATGGGCCGTATTTGATCCGGTTAACGGCCGTTAACGCCACCCAAAGTGAAATCGGCCAATGCGTGATTCAGGTGACGTTGAATAATTGATGATTGATGATTGAAATCAACCAATCTTCAATTTGGCGTGGTTCATTTTTGACAAAATCATCTTTGCAATTAGTGGATTGGAAATCCACATCTAATACAAAAAGTGCGTTGAAACGCGCTAAAGACCCGGTTTAAGCGCATTTCAACCCGTTTTCAACGGGTTTTTTGTCTCAGCCGTACATTTGCAGCACAGCGATGGCCGAATGCAAAGCCGATTTGTAAAGATGCAAAACCGAGTTTTGAACCATGCCTTCAATTTCTACTCACCAATTCATAAAAACAAAGCTGGGTGTTGCCATAACGTCGCTGCTGGTACAAAACCAAATTCTGGAGATCGAGTTCCTCGTACTCTTTAGGATCGATTTGCACAACCACAATGCCATCAGGAAACAAAATATCGGCCGGGCGCTCATCTAACACCTGCATCACCTTAACCCAAATCCCCAAATACTGCGGCGGGGCAACGTAAATCAGATCAAACTGCCCCCCACCCCGGCGCAAATAATCAAAGGCATCCATCTGCACCACTTTAGCGCCATTTGCCAGCCGCGTATGCATCAAATTGGCCTGGATCGTGCGAATCGCCGGCCGCACTTTATCTACAAAGACAACTTCTACCGCCCCCCGGCTCAACGCCTCGATGCCCACCTGCCCCGTCCCGGCGAATAAATCCAGCCAGCGCGTCTCCGCGACCCATGCCCCCAGAATGTTGAACAGGTTTTCCTTCACCCGATCCATAATAGGCCGGGTCGTGTCTCCGGGGACTTTTTTTAGTTTGCGCCCTTTGGCGCTGCCGCTAATGACGCGCATGATGATTAAGTGGACTTCGCGGTTTTCGTAAATCGTATTCCGTGTCCCGTGAACCGTATTCTGTCACGGATTACGGATTACGGATTACGGATTACGGATTACGGATTACGGATTACGGATTACGGATTACGGATTACGGATTACGGATTACGGATTACGGATTACGGATAACAAACGATTAATATATAGATGGTTCACCTTACTTCTAATGAGGATACCACATAATTATCGCCAATTTGCCGGCCGTTTTCATCGAGAACGGGCAAACGCCAGCCCTCTGTTTGCACCCATAGACCAACAGAAATTGTGTATTCGCCGGGGGACAGGTCGGGGGGTAGTTGGAGTTGGTGTTCATCGCGGATGTACCTGTCCAGCGGCCATTGACGGGTGGGGAAATCACCAGGGTTGAGTTTGTCCGATTGGGCCGCCAATGAGCCATCTGCTCGTAGAAGATGGACAAAAGCCTGGTAGGTAATATCTAACGGCCGTTCTGCCTGCCAATACACAACCACATCAATCTCATCACCAGGGCTGGCCTGTCTCACCGGTGCCTCGTACCCAATGAGAGCAATCTGCTTGCCAAAATCAACGAATACGGTCGTCTCTGCGGTTTCCACCACATAATTAGATGAGCTATGATGCAGCCAGCCAGTTGGTTGAAGGAGGAAAATGGTAACGGCCGTAATGCCCAAGACAACGCCAAGAACAATGCGGTCGTGACGTGTGAAACGATTAGCATGAATGGACTGAGGTTGGTCGGGAAGTCTCCAGGCAGCAAACAGCGTCAAAATCAACGCCGTTATCGTGATCGCCCAGGCCGCCGTTCGGGCCGGCGTGCTGCCAAATTTAACCGCAACCAGATGTTTTCCAGCCGGAACCGGGATAACAATAAACCCTTCCGGACGGCCTAATTCCGTTTCCACCCGCTGCCCGTCAATCCTCGCCTGCCAGCCAGGGAAATCAAATAAGAACAACCGGAATCTGAACTTTTTGGGCGAGTCTACCGTGTAACGTGTAAATAATGGGGTAACGGTTTCCACAGCAACTGTCGCCCCATCCGGTAGGGTGGCCCAATTAACCCAATCCGGCGGCTGGTCACGGTAAAGTGGCGCAACGACGCTTCCATTCCGCTGTGGGGTTGTATCCACGGTTGCCGGAACATAATCAGCGGTAGACGTCGTTCCCAGCCAGCGGCCTTTGTGTTCAACCTCCGACATACGGCCGGTAAACACATCACCAAAATCGGGCCAGGGAGCGGGCTGAGTCAAGGGTAAAGCAAAGAGCAGAGGCAGGGCAACGAAAACGGCCGTTCTCCACCCCGCTTTTGCCTCATCACCCCACAATGAAGAAACGGCTGCGCCCGCCAAAATCGCCAACATGGCCGCCGTTGCGCCCAGCAGCCGCCAGGGAAATTGAAAAAATGGCAAAAACGGAACCGTCTCCCAAACAATGGTTGAGATGGGCAGCATCAAAAACAACAGCGCCGCCAGCGCCAGCGCAAAGAATGTCACATGCGCCGCCTGCTTCACCCGCTGCGCCAGGAGCAAAACCACGCCCAATCCGCCCAAAACCCACTGCGGCAGCCCCAAATTGAAGACAACTTCGGGCTGTGTCGCGCCCCAATCCAATCGTTTAGAGACGGCCAACAACTCCCGCAGCGACAAAAAATGGGTGCGGAAATCGTAATTATCCCCCGCCCCCAGCAAGGTATTCAAATTGACTGCATTCCGCTCCAAAATCACCGGCAGCCAGAAGAAAGCGGCAACGCCCAGGCCGAGTAAAAGGGCGAAGAAAAGTCGCGGAGTCGTGGAGTCGCTCCGCCGCTCCGCCGCTCCGCCGCTCATCGCCTGCCACACTGCCCAAGCAAACAACATCCCAAAAAACAGCAGTCCCATCAGGTTGTTGCTGAGAATGACGGCAGCGGTGGTTAAAACGGCCGTGACCCACGCCCACCTCCCCTCTCCCCGACGCACCCGATCCAGCGTCCACAACGCCAGTGGGAATATGCCAAAACTAAACGATTCCGGCAGCACGCCCCGCGTATGCGGGTCAATATATAAAATGTACGGCGCATAAATATAAACGGCCGTCGCCACATACCCCGCCCGGCGGCCCCAATTATCGCGTACAAACCCATACATCCCCACTGAGGCCAGAATAAAGCCAAGAACAAACACAGCCTTGACCCCATCAACCGCATCCAGCCGGGGCATCAACTCCACGCCCAGGCCCAGGTAATAAGTCAGCGGAGCGTAATAATTAAAAATGGGATAACCGTAACCGTGATAAAAATTGGGCGCCCAACGGCCGTATAACTCCCCGCCGCGCACCAACAAACTCAACTCATGCAGCCGAAAAATATGTAATTCTGCATCCGTCCCCTGGGGCAAACTAGCGCGGCTGATAAAGGGCCATACCGCCAGCAAACTAATCGCCAGCGCAACCAAAAAACCCTTATCCAAACGGTTCCATATCTCTTTCAATCGCGTCATTGACACAAAAATGTAAAACGTGAAACGTGACATCCCTCCACGTTTCACGTTTCACGTCTTCAAAACAACAAATTGCAGCCGGCGAATCATTCACAATTCACCATTCACAATTCATTATTAATGATTATTTCCCCATCCGTTCAGCTACAATTTTGGCAATATCATCCGGGTTGTCAGCAACCGACACGCCAGCCGCACGCAGCGCTTCAATCTTACCTTCAGCCGTACCGCTCCTGCCTTCCACGATGGCTCCGGCATGGCCCATACGCCGTCCTGGCGGCGCTGTGCGGCCGGCGATAAAAGAGGTGACCGGCTTAGAAACATACGCTTTGATGAAAGCCGCCGCCTGCTCTTCAGCATTGCCGCCAATTTCACCAATCATAACAATTTGTTCCGTCTCCGGATCAGCTTCAAATAATTTCAGCACGTCAATGAAATCGGTACCGTTAATGGGATCGCCGCCAATACCGACACAGGTGGATTGGCCAATGCCCAATCGAGTCAACGCATCAATCACCTCATAAGTCAGCGTACCGCTCTTGGAAACGACGCCAACCGGTCCCGCCATAGCTACATCGCCAGGGATAAATCCAATTTTAGTCTGTCCTGGCGTGAGTAAACCAGGGCAATTTGGCCCCAACAAGCGCGCGCCTTTGGCGTCTAAATATGCCCGCACGCCGATCATGTCCAACACGGGGATGTACTCGGTCAAGCAAGTGATGAAGGGGATGCCAGCGTCAGCCGTCTCATAAATAGCATCCACCGCGAAACGAGCCGGGACGATGATCATGGAAGCATTGGCATCGGTAGCTTCAACAGCTTCCCGCACGGTATTAAAAACGGGTACGGTCTTGTCGCCCGCTTCGAAGATTTTGCCGCCTTTGCCCGGCGTGACCCCGGCCACGACGTTTGTGCCGTATTCAATCATTTGCCGGGTGTGGAAACTGCCTTCGCGTCCGGTTATACCAGAAACGATCAAGCGTGTGTTTTTATCAATT
>JAJRYT010000029.1 GCA_024275635.1 Chloroflexota bacterium
CCATTCCGGCCGGGCTTCAATCTGGTTGTACAACGCCGAGAATGTCCAGATGGCCCGCAGTTGCGACCACATGTATTTGTCCGTGTTCAGAATCTCGCCCGTGTCGGCGATGCAGGTGCAAATGCCGCCCCGTTCCCAATCCAGAGCATGGTTGAGCCAGAAAGGAACGGTGCGCTCCAGCAGTTCGGCGCGGTAGATGGCTAATAAATCGGTGAATCGAACGGGAATATTCATATTAATCTTTGACGATTTCGTTGTAATTCCAGCCCTGTTCCTGGCACATGGTTTGTACGTGGCTGTCCCAGGTGGGTTCGGCGGGGGGACGGCCGTTTGGGAAACAATCAACCGCCAGATAGCGCAGTGTCGCCGTTCCCAGGCAGTGGATAGTGTGCAGCGTGGCGGGCGGGATGCGTACCACATCCCCCGGATTGACCAGGTATGGGGTGGCTTCGGGTCCGATTTCTAAACGGCCGTGTCCCTCTAAAATATAAAAAATCTGCTCCGTATCGTGGTGCTGGTGCAGCGGCGGCGCTTCCCCCGCAGCCAGTTCGACGACAAACACTTCGCTGGCTGTCGCCTGCGAGCGATCCATCACCAAATCATTCACGTGCGTAGGAAAACGATACCGCTTCATTGCTTGTGTACTAAAAACATAATCCATGATCTTCCCTATCTTCATTCGTTTATTTCCCCAATCCGTTGTTGTACCCCGCCAACATCTGCTCCATCACCCAACTGGTGCGGGCGGCGCTTTGGCCGGTGCTGGGGCAGCTTCCTACGCCGGTCAACGCATCCACGACGGATTGGATGAGCGGCTGCTGGATGTGTTCCGGGTAGCCGGTGGCAAATTCTTCTGTCCCGTTCGCCGTTGTCAGCGTAACCGGCGTATCATCAAAGGTTGAATAGGCGATGCGCCCTTTGCTGCCCACAATCTCCGTGCGATCCAGCTCGTCGAACGCCGAAAAACACCAAGTTCCCATCCCCTGCACCCCGGACTCAAACACAAAGGCGCTGGAAACAATGTCTTCGGCCGGGTAATGACCGGCTTGATTGGCGGCAAAGCCCTGCACCGAGTGAATCGGGCCGAGGATGTAATCGAGGAAATCTAACTGGTGGGCGGCTAAATCGACAAAACGGCCGCCGCCAGCCACCTCCGGCAGCACCCGCCAGGGCAGCGCACCGGCCAACTCATCCGCCCGTACCGGCTGGTGGAAGGTGATAGCCACGAAACGCACGTCGGCAATCGCCCCGCCGTCGAGTAGTTCTTTGATTTTGAGGAAGCGATCCAGGCGGCGGCGGTAGTAGGCGACATAGAGGGGAGCATTTGCTTGCCCACAAGCTTCAATCATCGCCGCACATTCATCATAATTCAGCGCCATCGGTTTTTCCACGTAAACCGGTTTGCCCGCCTGCGCCGCCATGATCGTGTATTCCTTGTGGGATGACGGGGGCGTGGCTACGTACACCGCATCCACCTGCGGATCGTGAATTAACGCTTCGGCGTCGTCATACCAGGTGGGTACGCCATGCCGCTGCGCGTAATCTTTTGCCAACGCGCCGTTGCGCCGCATCACCGCCACCAGGCTGGAATTGTGCGCCTTCTGCAATCCCGGCCCGCTTTTCACTTCGGTGACATCGCCGCAGCCGACGATTCCCCAGCGAATTGTTTTCATCTACCTTTCTCCTATTTTGCTGCGCAGATACGCTTCACCGGGTTCGCCAATGCCCGTCAAGGTCAACTCTTGCGCCCGGTGGCAGCTTACAAAATGATCCGGCTTAATCTCTGTCAGCGCCGGCGCTTCCTGGGCGCAAATATCAATCGCATACTGGCAGCGAGGATGAAAATAGCAGCCCGACGGGGGATTGGACGGGCTGGGAACGTCCCCTTCCAGCTCAATCATCGCTGAACGGATGCGTGGATCGGCAACAGGTACGGCCGCCATCAATGCTTCTGTGTAAGGATGGAGCGGCTCGTAATAAAGGTCGTCCGTGGGAGCCATTTCCACCAGCTTGCCCACATACATCACCGCCACCCGGTCACAAATATGCTTGACCACACTGAGATCGTGCGCCACAAACAGGTAGGTTAGATTCAGTTTCCGCTGCAAATCCAACATCAAATTCAAAACCTGCGCCTGCACAGAGACATCCAGCGCGGAAACTGGCTCATCCGCCACGATGAGGCGCGGATTTAAGGCCAATGCGCGGGCGATGACGATGCGCTGCCGCTGCCCGCCGCTAAACGCATGGGGAAAACGCTGCATGTATTCAGGCCGCAGCCCGACCAGTTGCAACAGTTCCCGAACGCGCTCTGTCCTTTCACCACGATCTGTC
Source organism: Chloroflexota bacterium (assembly GCA_024275635.1). Lineage (GTDB taxonomy): Bacteria > Chloroflexota > Anaerolineae > Promineifilales > Promineifilaceae > JACKCC01. The sequence goes on from JAJRYT010000029.1 coordinate 2,335, forward strand.
ATCTGCTGGATCACAAACAGCGGCTCGCCCACAATATCAAAAATGTTATGACGAGGATTTAGCGAGGCATACGGGTCTTGGAAAATTAGCTGTATCTCGCTGCGCAAGTGGCGCATATCTTCTTCGGGCAATGTCGCAATATCAACTGTTTCCCCCGATGCCTTCAAGAAGCGAATCTCGCCGCTGGTGGGGTCAACGGCACGCAAAATGCAGCGGGCGGTCGTCGTCTTGCCGCAGCCGCTCTCGCCTACAAGTCCCAGCGTCTCTCCCTCATTGATGAAAAAACTAACGCCGTCAACAGCCCGCACCTGGCCCACAACTCGTTTGAAGAAGCCTTTTTTAATCGGGAAATACTTCTTCAGATTATTTACTTCCAGGATAACTGGCTTATTGTTATTTGATTCCGCCATAAGATTTACCTAATTTTGTTTTTCTACGGCCGTCTGGTGATGCAGAAAACAATTGACTGACTGTTTTTCATTAACGGGCTGCAAGCTCGGGGTTTGCGTGTCGCACGTGCCGGGTATGAAGGACCGGCAGCGGGGGTAAAAGGGACAGCCAGCCGGCCGGTTGAAGGGGTGGGGGATGGAACCCTCGATGGTGGGCAAGAACTCTTTCGACGCCGAATGAACGGTGGGAATAGATTCCAGCAGCGCCATCGTGTAGGGATGCTGCGGATTGTGGAAGATGTCGTCTACCGGCCCCGATTCTACAATGCGCCCCAGGTACATGACGACCACGTAGTCTGCCACCTGCGCGATCACGCCCAGATCATGAGTGATGAAGATGATCGACATGTTATGCTCTTGCTGGAGCTTACGCAGCAAATTGAGAACCTGAGCTTGTGTCGTCACGTCGATGGCGGTCGTCGGTTCATCGGCAATCAGCAGCCGGGGATTGCAGGACAAGGCCATGGCGATCATCGCCCGCTGGCGCAGCCCGCCGCTGAGTTCCCACGAGTAGGCGTCCATCCGCTGCTCCGGGCTGGGCATCCCCACCTCATGGAGACGTTCGATGGCAATGCGCTTTGCTTCTTTTTTGGAAACGGCCGTGTGCAACCGAATCGCCTCAATAATCTGACTGCCAACCGTATGAACCGGGCTAAACGCCGCCATCGGCTCCTGCGGGATCAGCGCAATCTCGCTGCCCCGGATCGACCTCATCTTTTTACCTTGCGCATCCAATTGAGCCAGGTCGATCAACTTTTCCTGCCCATCCGCCTGCTGTACCCGCCAGATGATTTCGCCGCCAACAATCCTGCCCGGCTTCTGCACAATTTGCAAAACCGACTTAATCGTCACGCTTTTGCCGCAGCCGCTCTCTCCCACCACGCCAACAACCTGCCCGGAATAAACGTCAAAACTGATGCCATCAACAGCTTGCGCCGTTCCCTCGTCCATTTCAAAATAGGTTTTGAGATTGCGTATTGAGAGTAAGGGGTTTGTATCGTTATCCATTAAAAATTCGCTCTGTCAAAATTCAGCCTAATACAACGCGGCGTAAGTTCCTGAACGTTTTCTGTAGGGCAATTTTGTAAAATTGCCCGGTCAAATTTGCAAATTTGACCTACGGTAACTGTGCATGGATTTACGCCTTAGTGTACTAATGACTATAAGGATCCGCTGCGTCCCGCAGGCCGTCGCCCATAATATTCATCGTCAAGACCGTGATGATCACGGCCAAACCCGGCAAAAGCAGCCAGGGCGCCAGGGCGATAGATTGTAAATTCTGCGCCTCCTGCAAAAGCACACCCCAACTGATGGCCGGCGGCCGTAAACCCAGCCCCAGAAAGCTCAAAAAGGTTTCGCTGATAATCATCACCGGGATAGCGAGCGTCACCGAAGCGCTGATGTGACTGTACATGGTCGGCATCATGTGGCGGAAGACAACCCGTGTCTCTTTTGAGCCAGACAATTTGGCAGCGACCACAAAATCTTCTTCCCGCAGAGACAAGAAACGGCCGCGAATCTCTCGAGCCAATGTCGTCCAACCAATTAGAGCCAGAATCACCGTGATCGCCAAATAAGTTTGTTCAACCGACCAGGTGCGCGGCATTGCCGCTGATAGAGCCAGCCAAATAGGAATGGCCGGCAGCGATTGCAATAATTCGATCAACCGCTGGATAATCATATCCGTCGTGCCGCCGTAATAGCCCGACAGCCCGCCGAGAAAAATACCCAGAACCGTGCTGATCAAAACGGCAACCAGCCCAATCGACAACGATGTGCGTGTGCCGTACACCAGGCGTGACCATTGATCACGCCCCAGTCGATCTGTGCCCAATAAATGAAACGGCTCGTCTGAATCGGAATCAATCAGGCCGATAAGGTGAATGTCCGTCTCGATGGGACCGAGAATCTCATAGGTATACCCTTGGGAAAACAGCCGCAATAAAACCTTGTTCTCATAATCGGTCTGCCACTCCATACGCAAGGTTTCAGGGTTGCGGGCGCCTTCAATCGCATAAACGAATAACTGGAGTTTGCCTTCATCGAAGAAGTGGAGGCGTTGCGGTGGGATGAGCAGATCGGCAGCAACCGATTCGTGCGGGTCTTTGGTACTGAAAAAGCCGGGCAATAAGGCCACAATAGCAATCAGGATGACAATGAAGGTGCTGCCGACAGCCAGACGATGTTTCCTGAAGCGCCACCAGACCAACTTCCAATTGGGCGCGACGTAAATCGAATCCACTTCCTCTTCCGGGGAATAGTGAGGCATGTCGGGGATTGGCTGAGGCGTTGGGGGATCCGTAATCCCGGTGGGAGTGACCATTGACTCGGGTTCGTGACGTGTAGACATAATTATATACCCCAACCAGGCTAACCCATGCGGATGCGTGGATCAAGCCACGCCAGCAGAATATCCGAGATAAGGGTGCCGATAACAGCCAGAAAAAGGTAGATCATTACAATCGTGCCAGCCAGGAACATATCCTGGTTGGTCAAAGATCGCAGCAGCATAGGGCCGATGGTCGGCAAGTTGAGAACAGTGGCCACGATCACGCTGCCGGAGAAGATTAAGGGCAAATACCAGCCAATTGTGCTGACTAAGGGGTTAAGGGAGAGGCGAACCGGGTACTTGATGACCAGTTTCCACTCCGACATTCCTTTGGCCCGCGCCATTTCTACGTAAGGCTTGTTCAGCTCATCCAATAAATTTGCCCGCATGATGCGAGCCAGCCGCGCCGTGCCGTCCAATCCCAAAATGATCATGGGCAGCCAGATATGCCTCAACAGGTCTTCGGCGCGAGCCATCGACCAGGGCGCATCTACAAATTCAGGCGAAAAGAGGCCGGTTATGCTTACGCCAAAGACAGAGAAAGCAAGCCACATCAGGATGAGCGCCGTCATAAAGGTGGGCGTCGCCACCCCGAAATAGTTAAACACGCTGAAAAAATAATCCAGAAACGAATATTGTTTTACGGCCGAAATAATGCCGATAGGTATGGCCAGCAGCCAGGTAAAGACAAAGGTAAATAGACCCAGCAGCACCGTCAACATCAACCGTTCAGCGATCAATTCTTTAATCGGTTTTCGCCAATCTAAAGAGAAGCCAAGATCACCGGTGACGATGCGCCCCATCCATTTGAGATATTGAATGTGCATTGGCTGATCCAGGCCATACCGTTCACGCAAGGCATCGATCTGAGCCTGATCTACAGAGGATCCAGAAGCCGCCAAATCAGCAATGTAGCTTGTCACAAAATCGCCTGGGGGAGCCTGAATGATGATGAAGGCAAAAATCGAAAAGATGACCAGCAAAAACGGCAAGAGCAGCAGACGCTTGACGATGTATTGAAGCATGTGGTTTACCTCAACAGCCTCCCGGAGGTGTTCGTAAACCTCCGGGAGGCTTGTCGTTACTCTGTGTAAGCAAGACCACCGGTTTTGCTTACACAGTTAGTCATTTATCGTTATTGGTTAGTGAAGAAGTATTGTTCGGGACGAGTGTCTCCGGGGGTACGCAGAGGCCAATCATTTCCAGCAACTTCAGGTACGTTTCTCAGGTTTTCGTTAGCAACCACAACACCCTGGATCATAGGCGTCAAGCCAACGGTGCCAATCTCGTACACGTTGTCGGCCCAGATTTTGAACAATTCCTGAGCCAATTCGATCTGACGATCACGACCCGACACTTTTGCCTCGTCGATGATCTCGACCAACTGCTTGATTTCATCAGGCGGTTCGAGACCTTCTGCGCCGTTCGTTTCATACCATTGGCGGTAGAGCGGGCCAAAGGTCAAGGCGACCGTGCTGCGGATGTCTTGTTTGGGCTGCCCGCTGAAGGGGAAGCCGGTGGTGTCGTCGTTCCAGATTTCGGCCATCAGGTCGTTGCTGTCTCTCATCTGGAAATGGAGGGCGCGTTCACGAATTTCTACGTGCGCTTTCACGCCTACTTCCGCCCAATCTTCCACGATCAGTTGACCCACATCCGGCCAGTTGCCAAAGGCAGGCACAACGCCAATTTCAATATCCATCGGCTCGCCATTGGGCAGCAGACGGAAACCATCGGCGTCACGTTCAGTCAGGCCGATGCCGTCCAGCATTTCGTTGGCTTTGTCAACGTCTAGTTCGGTGTACTTGAAAGCCCACTCATCACCAGGATAGTAGGGATGGAAGGGGGCTGGCACACCCTGGCGGGCTTCGCCAAGACCGAGGAAGGCCAGTTCTTTGATTGATTCACGATCAATGGCGTAGGAGAGAGCGATACGGAAATCTTTGTTTTGGAACAGTGCGCCAAGAACCGGGTCTTTATCGACGTAGGTCTGGTTGAACATGACCACGGCGTCAGAGCCACCAAAGGTCGGCCATGTGATGACGCGATAGCCACCCTGGGCTTCGTTTTCTTTGAGTACGGGGTAGGCGGCCATGTTGATATGACGGCCTTGGAGATCGATTTCACCAGCAACGGCCGCTAAATTGAGCGCCTCTTTGTCAGCGAAGAAGGTGAAGCGTACTTCGTCGATGTAGGGCAGCTGGTTGCCGTCCGGATCGACGGCGAAGTAGTAGGGGTTACGCTTGATGGTGAAGACCTGATCAGAAACGGTGGAGCCAAATGGCGCCCAGGCGGCCGTGCTGGGACGGTTGCCGCTGAGATGGGGCAGCGCCTCAATGGCAAAGAGTTCTACCCAGGTATCAAAGCCAGTTTCATCCAGTTTGGCTTGTAATTCGGCTTCGTCAGCCAAATCGGGATGGAAATCTTTCAGGTAATGGGCCGGGGCAAAGGCCAGATTGGTGATGGAGGCGTCGGCGCCATCTTTATTCGCCAGATCAAGCAAGAAAGCGGTGTTGGGCTGTCCGAATGTCCATTGCACGGTGGTCTCGTCAAGTTTCTCTACGAGAGCGGTGGAGCCGTCTGCATTTTGCATCCAGAGCGGCACGGTGGGATTGAGGTCTTCGTTCAAGAGGATGTAGTCGTACCAGAACATGATGTCGTCGGCGGTGAACGGTGCGCCGTCTGACCATTTCATGCCTTCGCGCAGGAATACTTTCCAGACGGTAAAGTCGTCGTTGGATTCCCAGCCTTTGGCGATGTGGGGGATGACCTGGCTGCCATCGGGCGCATGACGCACCAGGGCATCGTAAACGACGCGGGTGTAATTGTTGTGGTCGCCAGGGCCTAAGAAGGCGCGGCGCAGAGTGCCGCCGTAGATGCCGATTTCATCGACCACTTCTTCGACCAGCGGTTCGGCCGGCAGACGTTCATCGACTGGGGGCAGTTCGCCAGCAGCGACCATTTCGGCCAGTGCGGGGGCTTCGTTGTACATGGATTCGGCGGCGGCCGGTTCTTCGGCTGCTGGCTCCTCGGCTGCCGGTTCTTCGGCGGCCGGTTCTTCAGCAGCCGGTTCCTCGGCGGCCGGTTCTTCAGCTACAGGTTCTTCCGCAGCGGGTTATTCGACGGCCGGGGTGTCTGGTTCGGCTGGTTCTTCTGCCGGGGGGCTGGAGCAAGCGACAAACAGCAGACCAAGCATCAATAGCAAGCTGATTGCCAATATTAAGCTTCGACTCGAATGTGATTTGAATTTCATGTTTCTTCTCCGTAAAAATGTGGGTTTACTTTCGTTAAATAGGTTGCACTCTTGTAACATCTCAATATTATGGGGCTGTGGCCGGTCTCCTGACCGTGCCACTGGTGGCACGGTCGGGAGACCGGCCACAGCTACCCCAAGTTATTGAGAAGATACGCACTCTTTTTGTCTCGTCTAAACTATTGGTCTATCAAGCACCTCCTTGTTTGTGAAATTATAGCTGGTTGCTGGTGGCTGGTGGCGGGTACGAGCTACTAGCCACCAGCAACCAGCTACCAGCTACTAATAGTTATGTGGTAACGGCCGTTTCCCTTCCCACCGTACTTGCCCGAACAACCAGTTCAGGATCGACCACGATCTCGTGACAGGCGCCGGCGTCATCCTTCATGCAATCAAACAACATGGAAACAGCCTGACTTCCTATTTCTACTCGGGGAACATGGCAGGTTGTGAGTGAAGGGGACATTAAACCAGCCAACATAATATCGTCAAAGCCGACGATAGCCATATCTTCTGGGACGCGCCGCCCAACTGCCATACAGTCTCGCATGGCACCGACAGCGACCAGATCGTTATAGCAAAACAGGGCTGATAATTCAGGGTGATTGGCAAGTAATTGACGAGCGGCCGCTTCGCCGCCAGCAATGGTGGGAATGCAATGATGAACCCAACCATCTTGGCGGACAATGCCAGCCTCTGTCAGAGCCTGGTCATATCCCTGCATTCGTTTGACGCCGCTGTAGGAAGTTGTTGGGCCGACCATAAAACCAACGGCCGTGTGTCCCAATTGCAGTAAATGTTGTGTCGCCAGATAGCCGCCCAACACATCGTCTACCATGATCGCCGGAATGGTCACGCCGGCAAGCCGCCGGTTGACAAGCACCACCGCCCGAAACGGGGAAAGCGCCTCCTGCAAAAGTGCATCTTCCTCACGGAGGCCGCAAACGATCACGCCGTCTACATATCTTTCATCCAGCATATGCAAGACTTCAAGCTCACGCGAGGCATCTTCACCGGTGCTGCACAGAAGAACAGTATAGCCTTGAGCAGCCGCCACCTGTTCCACGCCTCTGGCAATGGCAGAAAAGAAGGGGTTGGAAATATCGGGGACGACCAGGCCGATGGTTGCGGTGCGGGCGGTTGCCAGACTGCGGGCGATGTAGCTGGGGCGATAGCCAGTTTCGGTGATGATGTTTTGAATTCGCTGTCTGGTGGTGGCGCTTACATCTGGCTTATCGTTGATGACGCGCGACACGGTCTGGTAAGACACTCCCGCTAATTCAGCTACATCACCAATGGTTACACGTCGCCGATTCATGTATCACGCTAATATTGTGCTGTATCTTAATGATACCAACACCTATGTGAGCGTTCACGTGAACGCTCACGCCAGTAGAATACTTGAGCCTTTGATAGTTGTCAAGGTTTTTGCTTCTTGACAAACAGTTGGGAAGATGGTTTAATTGTCACAACTGGTACTTACCAGTTAGGTCAAGTAATTATCAATACCATGCAAAGGCAACTATTGTGGTGCAATTACCCGTCACAGAAGAAACGTTTGCAATCTCCACCATCTCTTTGGTACGTATTCGCCAAAATGCGGTCATCTTCAACGGCCGTTTCCCCAACAGCGGCGATGGTTTGCACTACACCCTGAACGACAATGTCAACTGGCTGGCCGCTTTTTGGCCGGGAATGCTTTGGTTAGCCGGCGCCAACAACGATGACCCCATTTACCGCGAAACGGCCGTTTCCCTGCTGCCAACCTTCTCCAATCGCCTCGACCAACAAGTTCATATTACCCATGATTTAGGATTTCTCTTCAGCCTCAGTGCGCGGGCGCAGTGGCAAGTGACAGGGGATGAGGCGGCACGGCAGTTGGCGCTGCGAGCCGCCGATTTATTGGCAGACCGTTTCCGGCAGCCAGGACAATATATTCAAGCGTGGGGGCCGGTCGGTGAAGTTGAACGGGGTGGTTTAATCATCGCCGATACCATGATGAATTTACCGCTCCTCTTTTGGGCAAGCGAACAAACTGGCAATCCCAGATATTATGAAGCGGCCTATCATCATGCTCAAATCAGCCGTCAATACCTAATCCGTGAAGATGGCAGCAGTTTTCACACTTACTTCTTCAATCAAGAAACTGGCGAACCCATTGCCGGACGCACCCATCAAGGATACAGCGATGATTCTTTATGGGCGCGAGGACATGCCTGGATGATCTACGGCTTTGCCCTGGCTGCCCAATGGTGTAACGAACCTCTCTTTTTAGACGCTGCCCGACAAACGGCCGTTGCCTTCTTAAACGAATTGCCCGAAGATAAAATTCCACTGTGGGATTTGCGCTTACCCGCCCATGAAACACCCTATCGTGATAGTTCTGCGGCCGCTATTGCCGCTTGTGGTCTTTTCCGCATTGCCCAATTGGACAACGACTCCCAAATGTACGCACAGGGAGAAGAATTGGTAGCCGCACTTATCCACCATTGTTTAGAGACAGACCCAGCGGGACAAGGGCTGCTCAAACATGGGGCGCTGCATGTCCCCAAAGGCTGGGCGGCGGATGAGTACATTATTTTTAGCGATTATTTCTTTTTAGAAGCGCTTTTAACACTTGAAAATAGGAACCCTGATTTTTGGGGGCCGACAAATAAAGATTAAAGATTAAAAATTGTGGCACTGCGCTTCAATCTTCAATCTTTAATCATCAATCGTAACTACCAAGCTACCTGTCATTTCGACGAGTGCGCGAGGAGAAATCTGCGTCACGCACAAGATTTCTCCCTCTGGTCGAAATGACTCCTTAATAGTTACTAGGAGAACATGATGGATAATTTTGCAAAACTTACACAAGAAAACGGCCGTAACCCCTTACCCTACAATCCCTGTAACCTGCTCGATTTTGAACTGCTCGTGTTAGCGGCCGGCGAATCTGCCACTGGCGCGACGGGCGGGCGGGAAGTCATTGCCGTTATTTTAGACGGGAAAGCCACGATTCAGGTGGGTGACAAGACCTTTGCTGAGATTGGACAACGCGCCAACGTTTTTGAAGGCAAGCCGTATTCAGTCTATATGCCGATGGGGAATGATTATGAGATAACGGCCGTTACCGACATGCAAATTGCCCTCGCCAGCGCCCCCAGCGACCTGCAAACCGACCCTTACCTCATCACCCCAGAGCAAGTCAAAACCGGCGTGTGGGGCTATGACAACCACACCCGCCCCTTCCACCAAATTTTAGTCGAAAGCGTTCAGCCAGAACTGCCCGCCAAACGGCTCATCGTCGGCGAAACCTTCACCCCCAGCGGCAACTGGTCAACCTACCCGGCGCATAAACACGAAGTAGACAATCTGCCCCACGAAGCATTCCACGAAGAAATGTACTACTTCCGCGTCACCCCCGACGATGGCTTTGGCATCACCCGCTTCTACCACAATGCCGACGAGGCCACCAACTACACCGTCAAAGACAATTCCATCCTGATGATGCCCGATGGCTACCACACCTACGTCGGCGCGCCCGGCTTCCAATCCTACTACCTCTGGTTCCTGGCGGGCGACCATCGCACACAAGCCGTGCAGGCAGATGCGGTGCAAACGGCCGGACTGGCAGCAATGAAGGAACAGTCATAAATGAGTATCTTAGACAATTTCAACTTAACTGGAAAAGTGGCGCTTGTCACTGGTGTAGGCCAGGGGCTGGGGCATGGCATGGCGGTGGCGTTGGCTGAGGCTGGCGCTGATATTGCCGGCTTGTATTTGGACGACTGCTCTTTGACGGAAACGGCCGTTACTGCTTTAGACCGTCGTTTTCTCCCCCTGCAAACCAATTTAGAAACCGCCTCGGTAGACGCTCTCAATCAATTGGTGGCTCAGATACAAAGTGAATTAGGCAGTCTCGATATTCTCGTCAACAACGCTGGCATTATTCGCCGTGCGCCCGCCGTCGATTTTAGCGAAACCGATTGGAACGCTGTCATTCAAATTAACCTCAATGCGCTATTCTTCCTGTCGCAAGCGGCCGGACGGGTGATGGTGGCGCAGGGCAGCGGCAAAATCATCAATATCGCCTCTATGCTTTCATTTCAGGGGGGCATTACCGTACCCGCTTACACCGCTGCCAAAAGTGCCGTCGCTGGCTTAACCAAAGCCTTAGCCAATGAATGGGCTGCTGCCGGCGTCAATGTCAACGCCATCGCTCCCGGCTACATGGCAACCGCCAACACCGCCCCCCTCCGCGCCGACGAAAAGCGCAATCAGGCCATTTTGGAGCGCATTCCGGCTGCTCGTTGGGGGATGCCGGAAGATTTAGGCGGTGTCACTGTGTTTCTGGCTTCTGCCGCGTCTGATTATTTGAATGGGGTAATTATCCCTGTGGATGGCGGTTGGTTGGCACGTTAGTAAGAGTGGTTCACTCTTGGAAGGGTGAACCACGCTGCGTCAAGAAACTATTACTGGCTTGGGGCTGCGGCCGAAGCACGACGAATCACCGGCGCAGGTAACAGATATTGCTGGGGGCTCATGTCCTCTCCGGCAATATGTCTTAACAATAAATTCGCTCCCTGACGGCCGATTTCGGCGCCGGGCAGTGCAAATGTGGTCAAAGGAACTTCAAAATGGGTAACAGTGGGCAAATTGTCTACCGAAATAAGCGACAAATCAGTGGGAATGCGCAAGCCGACTTCCCGCGCCGCTTTGTAGACGCCCATCGCCACGATGTCGTTGAAACAGAAGATAGCTGTAGGATAGTCCGATTCACGCAGCAGGGAGACGGCCGTTTCCCGAGCAGGCATCGCAATTCGTTCACTGGAGCTTTCATCATCAATGCCGCTGCTCGTGGTCGAAATATGTTCCAGGATGGGGACAAACCGGGCGGGAAGTTCTGCCTCAGCCATCGCCAACTGGTATCCTTCCAAGCGGGCGCGTCCCGTGCTGTAATCAGAAAAACCCAGATGGACAATACGGCGATGTCCCAAATCGATGAGATAGCGCGTCGCCTGGTAGCCAATTTGCTGATTATCGGGCGCAACCGAATCAATCTGAACTGCGCCATCGTGCCGACCAATGAAGATGAAGGGTACTCCGGTTTGCCGCAAACGCTGTATTACGCGCTCCATATCCCCAAAACGGGGCGGCGTAATCGCCATACCCACAATATTTTGGGTCAGCAACAATCCTTCAATGCCTTCGCCCAACAAATCGACCCGGTCGCCATGCAGCGACATGACCATGCCATAATTGGCCGCACGCACGCGCTCGTCGAACGCGGCCGCCAACTGCGGGTAAAAGAAATGGAAGTTGGGACGAGAAACCATCAAAGCAATCAAGCCGGTTGGCGTTTTTATTTTTTCCGGCTCGATAATAAAAGTTCCTTTACCGGCCACCCGCTGTACCAACCCTTCTTGAATCAGGGCATTAATCGCCTGCCGAATGGTAGGGCGGCTCAAGTTCAGCAGCGATTGCAATTGTCGTTCGGACGGCAGCAAGTCGCCGGGCTGCAAGATGCCATCCAAAATTTGTGCCAGCAGCGCTTCGCGCAGTTTGGCATGAAGCGGAGCCGGAGCCGAAGAGTCGAAATCAGTTTGCAGACGTTCCAAGTTCATCAGATACCCTCACAACTGGTAAGGTTAAAAAACCTTACTGGTAATTACCAGTAGGATACCGGATTTTTCATAAATGGCAAGAATGGGAGAGGATTGATTGAAACGGAGTAACTCGAGAAAGACCTGTCAGGTTTTGCTTGGTCAGAGGGGCATCTTTCGAGCAAACCTGACAGGTCTGCTGAAAAGTCTAATTATTGTTATCAAGGGATGTTTTGTTGTTGGCGTATTGCGCAATCCATCTCTCTTATGCAAAGCGTAATACGCACTAATTTTTTAGGTAATACCTAAATAAGGAGAAGAATCTCATGTTACAGAAAAGAAATTTGATTGTTTTGTTGGTGTTGGTAGTGGCGATGGTTACGGCCGTTGCCTGTCAGCCCCAAACCGTTGAAGTGGAAGTTACCCGCGTGGTAACAGAGACGGAAGAAGTAGCAGTAGAAGTCACTCGTGTTGTCACCGAAACCATCGAAGTTGAAGGAGAGATGGTTGAAGTAACCCGCGTGGTCGAGGTAGAAGTTGAAGTACCGGCCGAAGTCGAAATGGAACCAGTTACCCTGAAAGTGATGAATTGGTCACAAGAACAGGCTGATTTTTACGAGATGGCTGCCGCCGAATTCCAGAAAGAATATCCGCATATTACAGTAGAATGGGACACGCTAGAACAAGGCCAATACCGTGAAACGCTACCCCTCATGTTCCAAAGCGGCGACTCCCCCGATATTTTCTTCTGGCTCGGTTCAAACCGCGTTTTGACGATGGCCGAACTGCTGGATCAAAACTGGGTTGCCCCCATGGACACCAGCGTATTGCCTGACGATTTTAACGGCCGTTGGCCCGATGGCTCCTTCCTCGAAGGCATCAATGTCGTCAATTCACTGCCCTACAGTTTCCCCTTCAATGATAATGTGGTTTGGGGACCTGGCTACATGTACACCAATAAAGACGTATTTACGGCCGCTGGTTTAGACCCCGACACCCCGCCCACCACCTGGAGCGAACTGCGGGCTGTTTGTGAAACAATTGTGGAAACCACCGATGCCTACTGCCTGTCTGTGCCTCTGGGCGGCGATTTGCTGCGCACCTGGGCGCCATTGGCTGGCATGAATTACACCGATACTTTCTTCGATTATCAGCAAGGCAGCTTCAATATTGATGACGAGCGACAGATGGAAACGTTCGACTTCTTGCAAGGCTTCTTTAACGATGATTTGGTTGTGCCGGGCAATAATGACAAAAACTTTGCCCGTCAGGCGATGGCGAATGGACAGGCTGCCATTTACTTTGGCGGCGCTTGGATGCCTGGTGTATTTGCTGGTTATGAAGTACCCGACTTGGATTTGGGTGTATTTGCGCCGCCTGTGCCGGATGACGGCCGTTCCGGTTCTTTGCGCCAATCCTTCTCAGAAAATAAATACTACATCAGCGTCCAAACCGACCATCGCACCGAAGCCACCCAATTCCTGGAATGGATGACTCGTCCCGAAGGTTACTTTGCCACCGAATATCTGGCTCAAGGCTTTGGTACATTACCTTTCGCCGACATGAGCCAATATGTCGCCGATGAAGGGATGATCCAGGTGATCGACGTTGCCAACAATAATGGCATCCGCGTCGGGTATCCGGAACCAGTTGTGGCTTGCCCCGATACGGCCGGCTCCAAGGCAATGACCAACGCCAACAATCTCACCAAGAAATGGGAACTGATCTCCATGTCTGAAGCATTGCTCAACGGCGAAAGTTTCGCTGCCACGGCCGCCGAAATCGCGGCTGCTAAAAATGCAGAATTCACCGACACTTTGGCTGAAGAAGCGGCCGCTGGTCTCAACGTTGGCGTCGAATGTTTTGCCTTCCCCGAATGGGAAGACATCACCCAGCCTTACGATTCATCTCTGTACGAATCTCATGAAATGCCGGCCGCTGAAGGCGAAGGCTAGATAAAGTAACGAGAGATTGGGGAGAAATCCTCAATCTCTCTAGTTCTCTCATCATGGCTGTGGCCGGTCTCCTGACCGTGCCGCCACAAGTAGCCCGCTCATCAACCGGAGCGTACCATGACAGCACAAATGACCACACCACAGAAACGCAAATTAAGCAGGGCAGAAAAACGAAAAAGAAAGAAAACGGCCGTGCCTTACAGCAAACGGGTGCGCGGCAAAGATTACTTCTGGGTCTATCTGTTTTTGTCGCCCTTTCTCATCCTCTATCTCGGGTTTACCGTCTGGCCGCTCATTGCCACCGTCATCTACTCATTCTTTGAATGGGATGGCATTAAGCCGCTGGAAGATTTTATAGGGTTGGGAAATTTTTTCACCATCGCCCAGGATCCGCTTTTTTGGCTGGCGTTTCGCAATACCTTGATGTTTGCCGTGATCAACACCATGATCAAAATACCGCTTTCCCTGCTGGCGGCCATTTTTCTTACCCGTAAATGGCTGTGGGGCAAACGGTTCTTCCGCACTATCTTCTTTGCGCCGCTGGTGCTGCCGGTGGCGATGGCCGGTCTCATTTTTTCCTTGCTGCTGCATCCGGCCAATGGCGCCATCAACGATATTTTGGTGTCGCTCCACATCGTCTCCAAGCCGATTGATTTCTTGGGCGATGAGCGGCTGGCGCTGCTTAGTTTGATATTTGTGTCGGTATGGCAGATTTTCGGCCAATATATGATTTACTGGATGGCTGCCTTGCAAAATGTGCCAGAAGATTTGTATGAAGCGGCCGAATTGGATGGCGCTAATGAGTGGAAAAAACTCATCTACGTCACCCTGCCAGTCATCAAACCTGTCGCTGTTATCATTATCTTTTTAGCCTTTGTCAATGCCCTGCGCGTCTTCGGACTGGTCGTCACCATGACAGGCGGCGGCCCCGGCTTCCAGACCTATGTGGTACCTTACTTCATCTACACGCAAGCGCTGGTTGATTTCCCCTTCCGCTATGGCTATGCCTCGGCAGCGGCCGTGCTGTTTGGCGTCACCGTTCTCATGGCTGTAATGATCCAAGGTTACTTTGTGCGCCGTTCTGATGAAAACCCCAATTAACTATACAGGTAGCCTGAGCCGCAGCTACGCTTAATTTTGGACAAATATATGAACACTTTTTTACGAAGTCGCTATAACCGTTATAACCTGATTGCTGGCGGGCTGCTGCTCATTATCGGATTTGTCTGGATTTATCCCTTTTTGTGGGTATTGTTTGCCTCGTTCAAAACCTCATCTGAAATGTTTTCGGCCGGCGCTAAACTACTGCCGGAAACGTGGGATTTTGGGAATTTTTACCGCGCCTGGACTAAAGCAAATTTTAATATCTACTTTTTCAACACGCTTTTGTATGCGGCGTCGGCGACGGCGATTGAGTTGGTGAAATCTTCGATGTGCGGCTATGTGTTGGGACGGTATCGTTTTCCCGGCCGTACCTTGATTTTGGGGCTGATTACGGCCACCTTATTCATCCCCATTGCCGCTATTATTTTGCCCCAGTTCCAATTGGTGCGCTCTTTGGGGCTGCTCAACACCCGGCCGGGCGTCATTCTGGCGTTGTCTGGGGGAGCGGGGGCGCTGTATGTGCTGCTGTTTACCGGCTTTTTCCAACCGCTGCCTGATGAATTGTTTGAATCGGCGCGGCTGGATGGCGCCAACTTTGTGCAGACCTTCCGCTTGATGCTGCCGTTGGCGAAGCCGATTATTGCCACGGTTGTGATTTTCCAGTTTATGCGTACCTGGAATGAGTTCAATATTCCGCTGGTATTTACGCTGGGCCGGCCGGAACTGCGTAATATGGCGGTGGGGATGTACGCTTTCCGGGGTGAATATTCGGTGGACTGGACGGGATTTGCGGCCGGGACAACGATGTCGATTATTCCGGTGCTGATTGTGTTTTTCATCTTCCAGGGATATTTTGTGCGCGGCTTATCGGGAGCGGTTAAGCAGTAGACGGGGAGATTGGACTAATTTTTTGGAAATTAGTCCAATCTAAAACATACTCATGTATCACACAAATCGAACACGACTCAACGACAATTGGCGCTTCCAATTTGAAGATGAAGCGGCTGAATGGGTGACGCTGCCCCACACCTGGAACGCGCTGGATACGATGGAACTAGACCCAGCGCAGCATTACCGGCGGGGAACGGGCTGGTATGAACGGCCGTTATCCCTCCCATCCTCCTCTCATCGCCGCCGGTTTATTCACTTTGAAGCGGCCGCCATGACCGCCCAAGTGTGGCTGGATGATGTGTTTTTGGGCGGGCATGTGGGCGGTTACACGCCCTTTGCCTTTGAACTGCCAGCCACAGGCCACAACGTGCGCGTGGCCGTAGACAACAGCCCCGATCCGAACCTCATCCCCTCTGATATGTCCGATTTATTTTTGTATGGCGGACTGACGCGCAATGTGTGGTTGTATGAAACGGGAGCGGTGCGGCTGATAAAATTGCAGGTACACTCAACTGCGCTGGCAGATCAGGTTGAGATTGTGGTAACGGGCTGTGTAGACGGCCATTCCCCCGATACTTTGTTTGAACTGATTATTTCGGATGAAAACGGCCGTGTTGTCAGCCGGGCCACAGCCGAGATAAACGAAGATTGCTTTTCAATAGAGCTGCCGCCTGTAGCCGACCCCCAGTTGTGGTCGCCTGATAACCCGGTGTTGTATGAGGTAAACGGCCGTTTACGGTGCAGCGGCGATTTGTCAGACGACGTAACCGAGCGCATCGGTTTCCGCACCTTTAATTTTCCTGAAGGCGGCCCATTTTACTTGAATGGAGAGCGGATTCTCCTGCGCGGCACCCATCGTCACGAAGATTGGGCCGACAGGGGCAGCGCCGTCCCAGATGAATGGAGCCGCCGTGAACTAGCACAAATCAAAGCGGCCGGTTTCAACTTCCTCCGCCTGGGACATTACCCGCAGGCAGATGCGGTGCTGGACGCTTGTGATGAATTGGGCTTGATTGTGTGGGAAGAGATTACCTGGTGTCGTGGCGGTGTGGGCGGCGACCTGTTCAAAAAACAAGCGCGGCAGATGTTGGCAGAGATGATTGATCACCATTTTAACCGGCCGTCTGTCATCTTTTGGAGCATGGGCAACGAGTTGGATTGGGAGAGCGACCATCCCCACACGACTGATGATGATGTATTTGCCTTCTTGGGCGAACTGCATGAACTGAGCCACCAGCTAGACCCCGTTCGGCTGACTGCATTGCGTCGTTATGATCGGG
>JAJRYT010000250.1 GCA_024275635.1 Chloroflexota bacterium
CCGTCGAATTCTATTCGATGGCCTCTATTCGATGGCATTCAACCGCCTCAATGCACTATTACCGAAAGCGTCTTCGTCGTATCATTCCCCAAAATATCAATCACCTTAATCATAATCGCGTACTCGCCCGGTTGATCGTATTGATGGGCGACTTGTAGTTGCAGTGATTTGTCCTGGCGGGTGCGGTAGGTTTGCCACATATTGTGGAACGTGTCCCCTTTGTTGTCCCAATCAACGGCCCAATAATCTATCCATTGCGACCAGTGGGAAATCGCTTTTTGCACGTCCTGGGGCACGTCGTCGGGCGGGATGACGAAATCGGCCAGTTTGAGGGTGACGGTACGCTTGCTGATGGTTTTGTCTACGGACAGAGCCGCCAGTTCAAAGAATTTGACGTCCCCTTGTTCCACGGCCGCTTTCTCCAACACTTCACGGGGGATGCGGATGAAACGCATGGTGATGTTGGCTTGCTGGGCTTGCTGTTTGGCGACTTCGTTCAGTTCAAAGGCGAAATCCCAGCCCAGCACGTCCACTGCCGCCACTTTGGGGGCGTCTTTGCCCGTGCCCGTCGCTTTGCGGAATTCGATGGCGATTTGGGTGATGTCGCTGGGGGAAATGGGGGAATCTACGGGGCCGACGTGAACCATACGGCCGTCCTTCACCCCATGCAGCCAGGAATAGCCATCCACAAATCGGCCGTTGTACAGCTCAAGGATGAATTGGCGGTATTGGGTGACCACGGCCGCCGCCCTTTGCGCGTCGCCAAATTCGGCCGTTTGCCACGCCTGCCGTTCATACTTGCCCAAATTTTGCACCACAAAGGGCTTGACGTTTTCAATGCTCAACAACCGCTTGCGGGTGGTGTGGATGGCAAAGCGGCCCAAATCGCAGGTAATCCAGCGGCGGTTGAGTTTTTCGGCGGTTGCGGCCGTTGTGCCGGAACCACAAAAGCAATCTAATACTATGTCGTTTTCATTACTCGAAAGATTTATAATTCGTTCTAATAATGCTTCTGGTTTTTGAGTATCGTATCTTAATTTTTCAAAAGATTGAGATTGAACAGGTTTAATATCAAGCCAAAGAGATTGAAGAGGAACTCCAAACATTTCATCCAAATATCGTTTCTGTCGGGGAACATTTCCAGGCTTGGTTTGCACTATTTGTCCCTGTTCATATAGCTCCTGAATCCTTTCCCGTGAGAATCGCCAATAACGTGTTACCCCTAAAAACTCATAATAAGGATTTCCTTTTGCTGCTTTTGCTCCTCAGGGTGCAGTAATATCACCCAAAGTATATCTTCTGCCATCAGCATCTACGTATTTGTAAAATTTATCGAGGTATTCTTTATCGTATTCTGTATATTGGGTGTTCCAAGTGTGTTTTTCTGATTTTGTATACAGAAAAATCGATTCGTGAATTCGGCCCATATGCTTTGCGCCCTGGGTCACATCTCCCTTTGCCGTTTGGCGCTTCCAAATCACTTCATTTATGAATCTGTCTGAACCAAACACTTCATCCAATACTGCTTTGGCATAATAACTAACATGCCAATCTAAATGGACAAATAATGACCCAGTTTCTTTCAACAATTCATGCAGAAAAATAACTGTTTCATAGAACCAAGCAAGATAACCATCCAGCCCACTTCCCCAAGTATCCCGATATGCTTTTTGTTCTATGATACTGGCTGCTTTCGTAAAATTCTCATCTTCTATAGCCACTTGGTAGGAAAAATCTGCTCCAACGTTAAAAGGCGGGTCAATGTAAATCAAGTCAACCTGTCCGGCAAACTCATCCAGCAGAGCGGGCAGGACGTACTTTTTATCCCCCCAAATGAGCCGGTTGCGCCATTCGGCCGGGCGGCCCACGCTAAACAAATCCAGGGCCATCTGCCGCTGCTGGGCGCTCTCGTTTACCGTTTCTACCGTCTGGAAGGGGAGTTTGAGGCGTAAGGGGGCGTTCCGCTTGCCGTTGGCGTCATATTTGCCATCCCAAATGAGTTCGACCATCTATCTTGCTCCTGTTGGCGGTTAAACTTTTCGACTGTTGCGCCCATTATAAGGGACAACGGGGAAAGACGGCAAGAGAACAAAACTAACGCCAGAAACGGTTGAAATGCAACCACACAATGAGATGTGGATTGGAAATCCACGTCCGCATTTCAACCCGTTTTCAACGGGTTTTTTATCTCAGCCGCGCATTTGTAATGCACGGCGATGTTTATCAGTGAAATCAGTCATGATGGGGAAACGGCAGTTCCTCCAAGTCAAAAGCCAGATAAGTTATTGTTTTCTCGTGCTGGAAGCCGAAGCTTTGGTAGAGATGAACGGCCGTCTCATTCTCTCGCCACACCCCAATTTCAGCCTGCTCCGCCCCCCGGTTTTTCAGTTCGTGCAGGGCGGCGAGGAGGAGGAAACGGCCGTATCCCTTCCCCCATTCCTCCCTAACAATCCCAATCGGTTCAATCGCCATTCCTTGCAGCCAGACAAAGCCAATCGGCTGCTCATCCTTGAACAAAAAGAGGATGTCATCCGGATCATCCAGCGAATCTTCCACTTCCTCCCGGCGGTAAGGCTGATACCAGGGCGCGCCGCCGAAACTGCGGTCGTAGAGGGCGCGGAAGAGGTGAACGGGTGCCGGGGTGAGCGGGTGAATGTGTAAATTTTCAACGGGAGTGGGCAAGTTTAATTGGCAAGTTTGCAAGTTGGGGAGGCGCAGGAGCCATTCTTCGTGTTCGATGAAGAAGTTATGATTTAGGAGGAAATGGGCGGCGGGGCTGCCCAGGTCGGCGACGGCGTGGGAAAGCTGGCTGATGCCCAGCGATGACGCCCGACGCAGCGCGTGATGAAGCAGGCGTCCGCCGGCCCCCTGCCGCCGGTAGGCGGGCAAAACGCCCCCGACCAGACTGAAGACGCCATCCAAACCGGGGACGGGGGAAACGGTCATATACCCCACCGCCTCATCCCCCGCCCACAAGAGCCAGGAACGGCCGTCAACCATCCCTCGGCCGTCAGAATAAATGGCCTCGTGAACGGCCCGCATCGCCGCCGCATCCCTTTTCGCGCATGGACGAATTTCCATAATGACGAGTCTATCACGCCCCAAGGTGACCGTCACTTCCAAAGTGACTGGCACAAAGTCCTTGTTGCGGCGCAACCCGTTGCTGGTTATGATCGTAGGAGAGCTAGAGTTTTAAGCTAAAGCTAGAGGAGCATGTCATGGCGCGACAAGCGTTATTTGCAGGATTGGTTTACGATGAGTATGAGAATTTGGTGGCAACGGCCGTCGTCGGCAGCGACGCCCACTACGTGATTGATGACAACGGCTTCATGCGGCACATTGACGCCGAGGACATTGACCGTCAGGTATTAAGCGTTTTCCTGGGACAGTTGGAGGACAACAAAGAACTGGCCGTCGAACAGATGCTGAACATGATGGGCAAAGATGATTTATTTACCAAAGCGGCCGTTGACGCCTCCTTGCGCAACGTCAACATGGACGATATCATCAAACAGGGCATTCCCGAACAAGCCCGTAACATGCTGGGGATGCTTGGTTTCCGCATCGTCATCAACCTGCATGGGGAAGTGGTCAAACTTCACCAACCATCTATCCCCGACGAGGAGTAAAGAAGGGATGAGGGATGAGGACTGAGCTACTCATCCCTCATCCCTCATCCCTTTCTTAGTAAGCGCCGCGTCCAAACAGGCTGTGCGGAACCGTTTGCAGTAAAATACGCAGGTCAAGCGCCAGCGACCAGTTCTCAATGTAATAAATATCCAGCAGACACAATTCATCAAACGTCAAATCGGAACGGCCGCTTACCTGCCACAACCCCGTCAACCCGCCAATCACCGATAGCCGCTGCCGGTGCCAGGATTTGTACTGTTCCACTTCTTCCAGAAGGGGGGGACGCGGTCCAACTAGACTCATTTGCCCCAGTAACACATTCCATAACTGCGGCAGCTCATCCAGACTGGTGCGGCGCAGGATACGGCCGATTCGCGTCAAACGCGGGTCATCTTTCATTTTGAAGATAGGCCCGTCTGCCTCATTCAGCGCCGCCAACTCCTTTTTGTGCTTGTCGGCATCCACTACCATCGAGCGAAACTTATACATTTTGAACAACTTCTTATCCCGGCCAACTCGTTTGGCGGCGTAAAAGATCGGCCCTGGCGAATCCAGCTTAATGGCAATGGCGGTGATGGCCGCCAGCAGCAGTCCTGGAATCCCGGCGATGAGAATAACCGTCAAATCCAGAGCACGCTTGGTCAACCGCTGCCAATGCGTCATCCCCACTTCGCGCACGCCCAGCATAGGAATCCCGGCCATGTTGTTGAACTCCACCCGGTTCAGGCTGAGTTGGAGCAAATCGGGCACGACCTGGGCCGGGACGCCGTGCCGATAGCAGATGCGTATCAATGTGGCGACCTGTTGGTGCATCTCGCCGGGCAGGGCAATGAAGACAGAGTGCAGATTAGGCTGTTTTTCCAAAACGGCCGGCAAATCGGAGAAGGTTCCCAGGTGGGGAATGCGACCCAGCCCGATGTTGTTTTCCCGCGTTCCGTCATGCAGGTAGCCAATGGCCTGGAAGCCTAAATCGGGTCGGGCCAGTAGGGTGCGGATCAAGCCGCGCCCCGTTTCGCCTGAACCGAGGACGAGGACGCGATCAACGGCCGTTCCCCGCCGGTACAGCGCCGACAAAACCCATCGGCGCAGCAGCCGCGCCGCGCTCAAAAACAAGACCACAAACAGCAAAATCCAGAACAACAACAGGCGGGAGAAAGGGGCTTCCGGCTGGAAGAAGTAGGTGACGGCCATGAGCAGGGTGACGGCCGTTCCCGAAGCAAACCCAATCCGCGATACCTCATCAATCCAAAACTCGCCGCGCCGCCGCCGCCATACCCGCCCCTGGATGAAGGTGAAAATCAACAGCGCATTAAAGACGATCTGCTGGCTGAGGTAACGGCCGTAAGGCTCAAAAAAGCGCTCGTCAACCGGCAAGAACCACTGCCAACGATAGCGCACGGCATAGGCAAACGCAAAGGCCCCGTTAATGAGGATTAAATCGGTGATGATAGTCAGATTGCGGATGGTTCGGGTTCTCATTGGTTAAGGATTAAAGATCAAAGATTAAAGATTAAAGATTAAAGATTAAAGATTAAAGATTAAAGATTAAAGATTGGCGCTTGGACTGCAATCGTCAATCATCATTCATCATTCATCATTCATCATTCATCATTCATCATTCATCATTCATCATTCATCATTCATCATTCATCATTCATCATTCATCATTCATCATTCATCATTCATCATTCATCATTCATCATTGCCTTTCGATACACCTCGGCCGTTTCCTGCCCGGTACGCGGCCAGGAAAACTGTTTGGCTTGGTTCAGGCCCTTTTCCCGCATTGTAGCCGCTAAATCAGGATCGTGCAGAACGGCCGTTATACGATCTGCCAATTCTGCCACATCCTGCGGGTTAAACAAAAGCCCCGCCTTCCCAACCGCTTCCGGGATAGAAGACGAATTAGAGGCAACAACCGGCGTCCCGCAAGCCATCGCCTCCACCACCGGCAGGCCAAACCCTTCATAAAGCGAGGGGAAAACCAGCAAATCGGCCGCATTGTACCAAAGCGGCAAATCATCATCCGGCGCGTAACCGGTAAAGCGCACCCGATCTTGTAAACCCAAAGCTGCCACCCGGCTAAAAATCTCGTCAAACAGCCAGCCCTTGCCGCCCACCAAAACCAGCATTACCGGCGGCGGCGCGGCCTGGGCAAACGCTTCAATCAAAAGTGGGATATTTTTGCGCGGCTGCAGCGTGCCCACGTGGAGGATAAACCGCTCCGGCAAATCTTCCCGTTGGCGAAAAGCGGCCACCTCATCCGGGGGCAGCGGCCGGTACGCCCCATCCACGCCGGGGTAAACCACATCAATCCGCGCCAGCGGCACAGCAAAAAAGCGATGCACGTCCTGCCGCCCCGATTCGGAGATGGCGATGACCCGGCGCGCCCGGCGCACGGAACGGGCCGTCTGGTTGGTTAAATACCAGCGCTGCGCCGCCGGAAAGCGATCCGGAAAATACATAAAGCTCAAATCGTACACGGTGACAACGGTCGGGCGGGATGTGAGCCAGGGGGTGACAAAGGCCATGCTGTGCAGCAAATCCAGCCGGCGCCGCGCCGCCAGCCAGGGCCAGGCCAACTGCTCCCAGGCGATGCGGATTAACCGTCGCTCCGTCGGCCAGCCGCTTTGCAGAACGGCGCCTACCTCATCCAGCCAATCTTCCGCATGGCGCGTAAAAATCGTGTACGCAAATTCGTCCCTGGGCAGATGGCGCAGCGCCTGGGCGATGTATTGGTGAATCCCCGCCCGCCGGTAGCCCGCTTCCCCGGATAATAAATGGGCGTTGACGCCGATACGAAATCTTGTTGAGTTAGTCATGAAAAGTTACACAGAGTTCCGTATTCCGTGTTCCGTAAGCCGTATTCCGTAAACCGTATTCCGTAAACCGTGTTCCGTAAACCGTGTTCCGTAAACCGTGTTCCGTAAACCGTGTTCCGTAAACCGTATTCCGTAAGCCGTGTTCCACGCCAGACGGATAACGGATAACGGATAACGAAATACGGGCAGCGGAATACGGATAACGGATAACCAAAACGCCAAGCCAATAACGAACGGTTTCTAAGCTCGACTTTGTACAAAATTCGAAATCAGAAATATTTCCAGATAATTTTGTAACCAGAGTGAGAATCTGATTTTAGTCAATGCAACTTTACTCGAGTACGAATATTTGAACATCGCATAAAAAGAGTGACATGCAA
>JAJRYT010000251.1 GCA_024275635.1 Chloroflexota bacterium
ACCCGCGCGAAATCACAGTGGATATGCCCGATGAGGCGCACATGCCGGCCTGTGCGGCGCGCGACGTTCCGTTGAAGGGGGAGTAGCCGAGGGGCAGAGAAACGGCCGTATCACGCGCTTGTCATTTGTAACCTGCCTGCTCATGAAAAATCCAATCCCATCTTTCCTTGATTTCCAAGACGCCCTCATCCTCGATGGCTGGCTGGCGACAGAATTAGAAGCGCGCGGCTGCGATCTGAGCGACGAATTATGGTCGGCGCGACTGCTCCTGGATGATCCCGACATCATCCGCCAGGTGCATTTGGACTACTATCGGGCCGGGGCTGACTGCGGCATCAGCGCCAGCTACCAGGCGACCATCCCGGCGTTGGTAGGGCGGGGATTGAGCGAGGCGGAAGCAGTTGATCTGCTGCGGCTCTCGGTGCGGCTGGCGATGGCCGCCCGTGACCAGTTTTGGGCGGAACCGGCCAATCGAACCGGACGGCTGCGGCCGATTGTAGCCGCCAGCGTGGGGCCATACGGCGCGGCGCTGGCTGATGGTTCGGAGTACACGGGCGCTTATGATTTGGATGAATCTGGGTTGGTTGCCTGGCATCGCCGCCGCTGGCATATTCTGGCACAGAGCGGGGCGGATCTATTGGCCTGCGAGACCATCCCTTCACATAGCGAGGTCAGGGCGCTGGCAAAGCTGATGGCGGAAACGCCGCAGACGCCGGTTTGGGTGAGTTTTAGCTGTGGCGACGGCCGTTCCCTCAACGACGGGACGCCAATTGCCGACGGCGCTACATTTTTAGATGGTATTCCCCAAGTTGTGGCTGTGGGGATCAACTGCACGCCGCCCAGCTACATCCCCCGCCTGATTCGAGAAGTGCGGGCCGTGACGCAAAAACCGATTGTTGTTTACCCTAACTCCGGCGAAACGTATGATCCCGTTCGCAAAGAATGGCTGGGCCAATCGGTTCCGGCCGAATTTGGCGCTTTTAGCCGCGAGTGGCGCAAGGAAGGGGCCGCGCTCATCGGCGGCTGCTGCCGCACCGGCCCGGCACACATCCGCCAGATTGCGGCGGAGGTGA
Source organism: Chloroflexota bacterium (assembly GCA_024275635.1). Taxonomy (GTDB): domain Bacteria; phylum Chloroflexota; class Anaerolineae; order Promineifilales; family Promineifilaceae; genus JACKCC01. The sequence goes on from JAJRYT010000251.1 coordinate 1,074, forward strand.
GGGAGTGAAGAGGTGAAAGGGTGATTCGCCACTCGCAAACTCGCAGACTCTGGAGGTGTGCTTTGAGTGACAAAACGTACCAACGCAGCCTGCCGAAGAAGCGAATGTCGGCGGGGGCATTGTTTTTTGATGAGGTGGGGCGACTGCTGGTAGTGGAACCGGCGTACAAAGCGAATTGGGAGATTCCCGGCGGGGTAGTGGAATTGGATGAGTCGCCGCGGGAGGCGCGTATGCGGGAGGCGAAGGAGGAATTGGGGGTGGAACGGCCGACGGGAACACGGCGTACCTGGAAGACCAGCAGGCCCAATTCTGACGTAGGGGCGGGATGGCGCGGCCAGGCGTTGGGCCAAACAAACGGCCTCGTCTCCGCGCCAACGCGCCCCCGTGAACGGCCGTCGTGTACCCGGCCCGCATCGGGGCGAGTTGGGCGGGATGGAACGCCGTCCGTTGGGCATAGATCGTGGCCCGCCCATCCCGCCCCTGCTTTTTTGTAATGATTGCTGGTGTACAGGTGCGACAGAATAAAAGTTAAGCTATGATATGGGCATTTAGGCCAAGAAATGTGATTCGTCAGGAGGAATAAATGACAACGCCAGACCCAGACAACTTACAAACAAAAATAATTGATATAACGAAGGCGCTAATCGAGGCATTTACCGGGTTGTCCCCTTTGCTTGCATATGGCGGCCTTATTCTCATCACCGCGCTCGTCATATTTATCAGCGGCGGCGGTTTGCCCAATGTTTTACTGGTTGTGCCCATCATTGTCATTGCCGCCTACCTTGTCGAGAAGTTGGGGATGCGTTGGTTAGAGATGCAAGATAAAAAGAATGACAGCCAACCGGAAGAAATACCCCCTCTTGAACCAACTGAATCCGCCGAGAATTCGCCGGAAAATGGCACGGACGACATTTCCCCCAAAGAGTGGGAGCGGCGTTATCTGGATCATCTCACAGCAATTCCCGTAGCTAACCAATTTCCTCTCTAAAAGAGAGAGGAAGATATTGCATTCATCATTTTTGGTCTCAAAAAGAGAAAAACCAAGCCATGAAATGGAGCCAAAATCAGCTTGTTTCCAACCATAGGCAAGTAT
>JAJRYT010000030.1 GCA_024275635.1 Chloroflexota bacterium
AAAAGAGTGACATGCAAATATTATTTGAATACAAACCCACGCGGTCGAGTACGGTTTGGAAGCAATCTGTTAGGAATGTACAAAGTCGAGCTAAGGGTTCGTTCAAAATTAACTTTGCAGTTTGCTGGTAATTGGTAATTGGGTAATTGAGTAATTGGGTAATTGGGTAATCGGGTAATCGGGTAATTACCAGTTACCAATTACTTGGTTACAATTTTTCAAACGCCAAAGTTATAAACGAACGCACCCTAAGGCATCCTCGCGGAGATTCACGCGGGAGGGGTTAGTGGTTACAAAGAGATTTCAGTTTCTCCGGCAGGAACGGCCGTTTGCAAACTTTGTTCGACATCTCGAATGGTCAGGGTGAAAGGCGTGTCTGTTGTTACCGTCACACGCTCCCTATCCCCGATGAAAGTTGCCGTCCCCTGGCTGCCCAGCGGATATTGGCGCACACCATAGCGGCCGTCTGTTTGCAAACGCCTGTCCCAAACCACTCGTCGCAGTGGCCAATCCACACTGATGCCAATAACATCCTCCAATAAAATAGCAATGGGCGTCAACCCTGTCCAACCCACAAAATCAGACCGGGCCGGGCTGCCGGGTACGGCCGCTTCGGGCGCATAATTCTCCCAAAACGTATCCGTATGTTGATACGCCTCACAAACATTGCCTACATGATTGACGGCAATCTCATGGGCCAAACCATATTGACCAATCTCACGTAATCCTTTCAGCACCATATAATTGGCTGCAGACCACACAGCGCCGCGCCAGGCATTGCCTGTTTCCGCATTGTACCCTTCGCTGTCGGCCGATTGGCTGGGAATGCGGTGGGGCAGATTGAATGCCCACGGCTCGCGCAAATGGCGCACAAAAGGAGCCAGACGCTTTTCAGGGATCAGTTCATTATCCAGCAAGGCCCAGTACGCGCCAATGCTTTTTACCGGACTAAAACGGCCGTTTGGAGCCACATCCTGGTAAAAATTAGCCTCACTATTCCACATGCGCTCATTGATCAGGGTGATTAATTGCGCTCGCTCGGCCGCTAACTCGGCTGCCATCTCTGGCTCTTTTAACGAAACGGCTATCTGTTCCAGAATGTGGGCGTTCATCGCCGCCTGAACGCTGGCATCCACCCAAGACCAATGGCGGTGGTGGTATTGGCTGTCGGGCACACGTGGTTGGTTTGTCATGCCGCTGCTCAAGCCGGTCGCCCAATACAGGCCGCTGGGCCAGGTGCGATTGGCCCGGAACCAGCGGTGCAGCGCCATTAACGGCCAAAACACCTGAGATAAACGGCCGTCATCCCCCGTTGCCCGGAAATAACGCCATTCGGCCCAGGCCAGAATGTTCGGGCCGGTACTGTTGGGATCAAACGGACAGAAGAAATCTTGACCATCCCGATCAATTTCGCGGCAAATAAAACCGTCATCGTGCTGCGCGGCATAGAAATTATCCAGCGTTCCCATGAAGTTGAACCATTGACGGCCGTACAAACCAAACAGCGTCATAAATGCGCTGTTCCACATAAACACATGCTCTTGAAACGTTGGGGCAATGTAGTTGGCGACAAATGCGCTGTTGGCTGTGGGTTGGCGCAAATTTGACCAGGCAATCTCCCATGACCGCCAATACATCTCCAACCAGGCCGGGGATTCCGGCAAGACTGGGGCTGGTAAATGATTCTTCACTTCGCTAAAGGGGGGGATTGTTTGGCGCTCAAATGCTTTTTGACGGAAGGGATTTTGGCTGACAAGCGGTTCGGCCGGCCGAGAATAGGTTGATTGAGATTGAGACATAACTACTGTTCCTATTTAGCTAAAGTCAAAGATAGAGTTAGAAAAGCGAATCGCCTCTATTTCTCGCTCATTCGACTATAACCCATAATTCGGCCGTACCGGACAGGCGCAAATCGTTTTCATTGATAGCGGTGGCCCGCAGACTATAACGAATATAAACGTTATCACGCAATTTGCCTACCCAAATCAGAGAATCGCCTAAAGCTAAATAAGGATAGCCGGTCAAACCGGAAAGTTGGGCTAATTGACTTGTTTGCCGCCCTTCGCCTTGATTGACAATCCCTTCATAAACCAGCGTTGTACCCGGAATCGGCCGTCCTGGCGGTATTCGATAATCAATTAGGATGTTGCCGAAGTAAGGTTGCGCGTTCACCACATCGGCCGTCAAAGCCATCTCCACCGGTTCGGGATTAAAAAGAATGATCTCCACCGGGCCGGCAACAGGTAGGGCGCCAAAAACGGCCGTTGTCAACCTTAAATTGAAATTAGCATATACTCCTGGAGCCATCACCCCATTCCAGATGAAAGAATCCCCGGTACGTTTCGCCGCGGCCAGACCATCAATGGTTACCTGGTAGACGCCTTCGTTATGACCCACATAATGCAGCCGCGTCCCCGGCACAGTATCACCCGGCGCCAGACTAATCGTGTAAGCCGGAATCAAAAAAGACAACGTGTCGCCTAATGGCGTCGGCGATGCCGGCGGTTCCGGTGGTCCTACACCGGGCACAACGCAAGCCAGTCCGGCCAACAAAAGCAATACAATAAACCCTGATAATGCTAAGTGATGCTGTTTCATTCCGGTCAATATTGGCGGTCAAAACATTGCCGCCCTCTACTTAGCTCGACTTTGTACAAAATTCGAAATCAGAAATATTTCCAGATAATTTTGTAACCAGAGTGAGAATCTGATTTTAGTCAATGCAACTTTACTCGAGTACGAATATTTGAACATCGCATAAAAAGAGTGACATGCA
>JAJRYT010000031.1 GCA_024275635.1 Chloroflexota bacterium
AATGCAACTTTACTCGAGTACGAATATTTGAACATCGCATAAAAAGAGTGACATGCAAATATTATTTGAATACAAACCCACGCGGTCGAGTACGGTTTGGAAGCAATCTGTTAGGAATGTACAAAGTCGAGCTTAGTATTTGTTAGGCGTGGTTTAAATTGTTGATGAAAATTCTAAGAAGGAGCTAAAAACGATGAAGTATCTTTTAGTTAAAGATTGGATGACTAAAGATGTAATAGTGGCTTCACCAGAGATGCCCATGTTGGAAGCGCACAGACTCATGCGTGAGAATAAAATTCGCCGTATGCCGGTTTGCGATAACAAAAAGGTTCTGGGCATTGTTACGCGCAGTGATGTGCGGCAGGCTGAGCCATCGGATGCTACCTCATTGAATGTTTGGGAAATTAATTATTTGCTGGCCAAATTGAAGGTTCAAGACATCATGACTAAGGATGCCAAAACCATCCGGCCAGATGATAGTGTTAAAACGGCGGCCACCGCATTGCACCAAAACCAGATTGGCGCGCTGCCGGTTACTGAAGAAGACGGCACGTTAGTGGGTATTATCACTGAATCTGACATTTTCCGTATTTTGATTGCCTGGTTTAATGAAGAAGTAGGCGAGTCAAGTACAGTTAAATAGTTCCTGTCACTGATTGTTCCCTGGAAGAGGGGAAAAAACTGGGCTGACTATATGTTGTAGTTAGCCCAGTTACTTTTTAGCCTAATTTTGTGACGTATGTGCGTAGGAGGGTGGCGGTTTTGGCAGCACGCACGGTAAAATCACCCAGGGATGCGGGCAGCAGGGAGAACTGTACGGCCGTTAACCCCACCCCATTGATGTTCACTGCCCCTTTGATAGCTCCCCAAATCTGCAAACTGTCGCCCTGGCAACGGCCGTTGTAAACTGCCCCCGCCGCTATCTCTACTCGTTCCGTTACAAAATAACGATTCTGGCATAAACGATATCGGCGCAAACCTTGAGCGTCATAAATCAGTTCCGGTGGGCACAACCCTGGTTCCACCTGATCAAAATTGATGACATCCATTGCCTTATCAACATGAAGCGGCCGTGGACGGCCATCTATCCCCAGGCGATTCCAATCATACACCCGATACGTCGTATTCGAATTTTGCTGAATTTCGGCGATAATCAGGCCGCCAAGAATCGCATGCAGCGACCCAGCGGGAACACAAACTACATCGCCAGCCCTGACCGGGAGCCGATGCAAATAGGGTTCCAGATTGCCGTCATGAATCGCCTGGCGAAATTTGCAGGGCGTTGTACCGGCTCTGATGCCTAAAATCACAGCTGCATCCGGTTCGGCAGCCAAAACAACCCACATTTCGGTTTTGCCCAACTCATTCCCCTCATGAGCCAACGCATAATCATCATCCGGGTGAACTTGTACGGATAAAGGACGGTTGGCGTCAAGCAGCTTGATGAGCAGAGGGAATTTCCCCCGTTCCTGCGCCCAGGCGTTGTTAGCGCCAATCAAACGTAGTCCCAGAGTCTGGTGGAGTTCGGTGAGACGCTGGCCGGCAAAGTGACCGTTGTTGATAACGGCCGTTCCGTCTTCATGGGCGGCAATCTCCCAGCTTTCGGCTGTATTCCCCGGCGGCAGTGTCCGTCCAAACCGCTCCAGGCCGCGCCCCCCCCCAATGTAATTCTTTAGAACCGGTTCAAATGTCAGTGGGTACAGTGTGTGATTCACAGCATCCTGACCCTCATGCCTGCATCGCCGTGAAAACCCGCTGCGGGGTGAAAGGAATGCGGCGCAGGCGTACGCCTGTGGCGTCAAAGACGGCGTTAGCAATCGCCGGGGCCACCCCATCCTTGGGGATTTCGGCAATCGCTTTGGCTCCAAATGGGCCGGTCGGCTCATTCGTCTGCACCAAAATCGCTTGCATCCAGGGCATTTCATCGGCGCGGTAGATGTGGTAGGGGCCGAATTCGTCGTTGATCAGGTTGCCCGTTTCATCGTAGGCCATCTCTTCGCAGTGGCCGTAGCCCAGCGCCTGCGCCATCCCGCCTTCTACTTGTCCACTGGCGGTGATGGGGTTGATAGGCACGCCCGCGTCCACGGCCATGACCAGTTTGGTCACCGTTACCTGGCCTGTTTCCGTATCCACTTCCACTTCGGCGAACTGCCCGGCAAAGGGCGGCGGCGAGGCGGCGCTAACGTAGCTGGCCAAGGCCATGATCTGGCGCTGGTCTTCCTGGTGTAAGCTGTGCAGGGCGACGGCTTCCAGGGTGACGGAACGGCCGTCCCTCGCCACCGCCAGCTTATTCTCCAACCGAATATCCGCAGGCTTGACCGCTCCTCGTTCCCCGCTGCCTGCTCCCCCGTTCAGCATCAATGCCGCCCGCTCCCGAATTTGGCCGGCCACCTTTTCCGCCGCTTTTTTAACGGCCGTTCCTGAAATATACGTCGTGCTGCTGGCATATGCGCCCACATCAAATGGCGTCATATCCGTGTCGCTGGAATACATAATGATGTCGGCTAAGGCAACGCCCAGCACCTCCGCCGCCATCTGCGCCAGCACCGTGTCCGACCCCGTGCCCAAATCCGTCGCCCCCACCAGCACATTAAACGAGCCGTCATCATTCATCTTGATGCTGGCCCCGCCCATGTCCAGGCCGGGAATAGCCGTGCCGTGCATACACATCGCCGCCCCCAGGCCGCGCCGTAGATGCGGTTTGCCGGGAACTTCATGCCAGCCCGGCTCAAACTTGCGCGCCCATTCAATCGCTTCCATCCCCTGTTCAAAACATTCATTCAGCCCGCACGATTCAATCACAGGCACATTGGCGACCGTTTCCTTTTCCCCTTCACCCAGGAGCGGGGCGATGGGCATCGGGTCGCCTGCCTGCACCCAATTCTTGCGCCGGAAGGCAATCGGATCCAACTTCAATTCGTAGGCGATTTCGTCCATGTGGCTTTCCAACGAGAACAACGCCTGCGGGCCGCCGTAGCCGCGATACGCGCCGGGAACGGGTAAATTCGTATAGGCAACAATGCAGTCAAATTCACGATTAGGACAGTTATAACTGCTCAGGCCGCGCAGGCCGGTAACAGTCTGCACCGTCAGGCCGTGCGTGCCATAGGCGCCGGTGTTGGCCACGACGGTGAACTGCTGACTGTGTAATGTGCCGTCAGCCATGACGCCTGTTTTCCAGGTGATTGTTTGCGGGTGGCGGGTGCGGCTGCTGCGGAACTCTTCCGAGCGGGTTAATTCCAGCCGCACCGGGCAGCCCGTTTTAATGGTTAGATGGCCGACGATGTCTTCAATCAGCACTTCTTGCTTCACGCCAAAACCGCCGCCGATGCGCGGCTTGATGACCCGGATGCGGCTGATAGGCAGACCCAGCAGCGGCGCAATCATGCGCCGGGCATGGAAAGGAACCTGTGTTGAGGTTCGCATTACCAGCCGCTCATCCGAATCCCACCAGCTAATGGCGATGTGCGGCTCAATCGGCGCCTGCTGTACCTGATGGACGTAGTAATGATGTTCAAAAACGTGGTCGGCCTCGGCAAACCCCTGGGTCACGCCGCCTACCTCGGCTTTGATGTGATGGACGATGTTGCGGCCGGCGTCGTGAATGCCTTCGGTGTCATCTTCATCGTGGATAACGGGCGCGCCAGGTTGGATGGCTTCGTTTTCGTCGAAGACGGCTGGTAAGACATCATACTCGACTTTGATCAGCTTGAGCGCGGCCGCGGCGATTTCGGGCGTATCGGCGGCAACGGCCGCTACCCGGTCGCCTACATAGCGTACTTTGTTGTCAAAACTGACCTGATCCAGCGGCGGTGGGTTGGGGTAGCTCTGCCCGCCGGAAGCGTATTTGACTCGCTTTATGTTTTGGTAATGAATGACAGCGCGGACGCCGGGCAGGGCGGCGGCGGCCGTATCGTCAATGTTCAGGATGCGGGCGTGGGCATGGGGGCTGGTGAGTAGTTTGGCATGGAGCATGCCCCGCATCTCAATGTCGTCCACGAAGGCGGGGTTGCCTTTGGCTAACTTAACGGCATCTACTTTGGCTTCTGGTTTGCCGACAACGGCCGTTTCCGGCACGCCGGAGGAAAGTTGGATGTTGGTTTTAGGTTTGGTTTGTGTAGAGACTGGAGACTGGGGTCTGGAGAGCGGCTCCGGCCCGGCCAGGTCGTCGTCTGCCGCTGGCAGATCAACAAAATAGCTGGCGTCTACGATTTGCGGCCCTGCGTAGGGGGGGACGTCTTCGCCGCGCAGGGCGGCGGCGGCGCGCAAAACGGCTTCCACCGGCTTGACGTAGCCTGTTTCCCGGCACAGCACGCCGGAAAGCGCATCACGCACATCACGCTCTGTCGGGTTGGGATTCTTGTCCAGCAGGGCTTTGGCCGCCAAAATCATGGCCGGGGTGGAATAGCCGGATTGAATGGCGCCGGTTTCGATGAATGCTTTTTGGATGGGATGCAGTTCGCCGACGCGCTCGGTTAATCCTTCGATGGTTTCGATTTTGTGTCCAACGGCCTGCCCGGCGAGCAGGGTGTCGCTGTTGACCAGTCGGCCGTCAATCAGCACGGCGGCGGCCCCGGTCTGCCCGTCGTTGCTGCCAAAGCGGACGCTGAAGTAGCCGGCGCCGCGCAGGGCTTGCAGCAGGGTGTCGGTAGGGCGGGCGGTGATGGTTTGGGAACGGCCGTTGATGCGCAGTGTAAGTGCCATATGTGTTCTCCTTTGGCGTCCTCCTCCCAGCGTTTTCAAGTGGCAGATAATCAGATTGACGATTATCTGTTTTTAATCGGGAGGGTGGGCCATTTGACGAAGATTCTAATGTAAGAGTCGGGGCGCGTCAAAGCGCGGCTGGGCGAGACGACGCAGTGGGAAGATCGTCTGTTTTATAAAGGTGATGGCCGCCCCGCCCCGCCCCAATGCGCAGGAGCACAGGGCGGGTCAGGTTGAGGCATCATTTAACATTGCTTGCAAGTGTTGTTCAACCTCGGCTGTGGTAAACATCCCTTCAACGCGGTAAACGGCCGTTCCCGCCTTATCAATCAGGTAAATCCAGGGTTCCGTATTCAGGCCAAACGCATTCATCACCGGCGCTTGCTGCCAGTTTGTGGCCGCCGGGTCCGGTAAGCCGGTGAACACTTCTACATGGATGAAGTTAAAGGCGTCGCCGTAATCGGCATAAAGTTCATTGGTAACGTCGTAAGCCGGTCCGCAGAAGCGGGTCTGGCAGAAAGCGGGCGTCGCCAGTAAAAAGAGGGTTGGCTTCCCGTTCGCCAACGCCTCGGACAGCGGGATTTCGTAGAACGCCGGGTTGGGTTCAACCGCGGAAGTTAACCGGCTCAAATCGCCGCCCGTGTCCAGCAGTGTGGGCGTGTTGATAACTGGTACTTTTTCGCCGGGGGTGACGCTGATGGAGTCAGCCAGCGCTTCGACGGCGAGGCGCTGAATGTCGGCCGTGCCGTCGGGCAGGATGATTTGTACTTCCACGCCCCATGTTCCCGCCCGGTCAAAATCGCGCTCATGGGCAAAGATGGTGGTGTATCCTTCCGGGTCTTGAATGCGCACGGCCGTTGCTTCCATGTCCAGCGCTGGGTTCGCCACGTCACCCAGGTCAAAATAATGAAAATGCACCTGGGCTTCATGAACCATCTCGCCATTCCCATCAAACAAGCCAACGGCAAACCGGTTTTGCCCCACAACCAGCTCCGACGGGACGACAACCACTTCCATCTGGCCGGTGGCCTGGGCCGGGTCAATGTGCTCATGGCCTGCCCCATCCTCATGGATTTCGGCCTGGTTAGGAATGGGCGTGTCGAACGTGACGGCCGTTTCCCCTTCCGCGCCGCCACAAGCCGCCAAAACACCCAGGAACGTCATTAGGATAAATTTTTTCATTGCTGTGATCTCCGAAGCTGTTGAGAAAGAAACGTCTCTTTCTTCTAATGCGCGCTCTTACTCAACGTGCGAATATAATTCACAATATGCCAGCGTTCCTCATCGCTCAATGTTTTGTCAAAGGCCGGCATGATAGAACCCTCGACGCCGCTGCTGATCCAGTTGTAGAGACGGCCGTCAGGATGCACGCCGGGCACAGTATGCTGGGTCAGGTCGGCCGGGGGCGGGTTGAGTGACAAACCTACCGGGCCGTCGCCCGCGCCGGAAAGTCCGTGACAGGGAACGCAGTTTTTCAAGTACAACGCTTCGCCGTCGGCGATGGAATCTGCGTTGGGCGGGATGGGATTGGGTAGGATGGGATTCTTATCCACAATCGGCGGGCGGACGAAAGCGGCCGTTCCGACGAGGATTAACGGCAAGGCGAGTAAACGGCCGTATCCCGACCGCCACTTTGCTGCCAACAGGGAGGGGAGGGTAAAAAGCAGCGCCGCCCCCGCCGCCGCCAGCAGTCCGCCGCTGAAACGGTGCCAGGGAACGGTGGAAACGGCCGTATTCACCCCCACGCTCACATTAAAATTGGCAAAGGCGTCGTACTGATGAACCCAATCGGCCAGCGTGGGCAGAATTGGCTCCGGTTTGGCGGCGGCGTGGCTGCCCAGACTCAATGAGAGCAGCATCAGCCACCCGGCCAGCGCAACAAGCCAAATATTTCGCCGTGATGCGAGGCGAGGCAGGAGCCAGAGCATGAGCAGCGCCAGCAGCAGCCGCCCGGCCCATAACGCGCCAAAGCGGGTCATGAACAATACTCTGGTAACTGAGGCTTGCCAGGGCCACGCCAATCCGTCTCCGCTGATTTGCCCCGCCTGCACTAGCAGCCAGAAAATCCCGGCCAGCAGGAGAATGAAAAGAGCGGATGTGTTTAGTAAGCGGTATTCGGGATTTGGTAATTGGGATTGGGTATCGGGTATTGGATATTGGGTATTGGGTATTTGGTGTCCGGCCTTCCCCGATCTCCGATTCCTAATCCCCAATCCCCGATCACTAATAACCAATAACCGCTCACCAACAACCGGCCGCCATACCAACAGAACAAATAAAGCCCCCCCGGCCAGCGTCATTGCCGCCAGATAGGTAAGCCAGCGGGCGGCCGCTTCGCCGGGGGCAAAATCCAGTTGATCATTGGCCTGGGCGGCGGCCAGCGCGGCATTGTCTACATTACCGACGGCAAAAGGGAAGGCCCCGGTTGTCACGTGGCTGTCCACTGAGGAAAGTGTGCGCCAGGAGACGGTGTAGATACCGGCTGGCAGTGAGCGCAATGTCACGGTCAGCCGGATGGGATTGCCGGGGTCAACGGTGGCGTCGTCGTTGTCTACACGCTTGCCGCTTGTATCCAACACTTGAATGGCGCTAAATCCGGCTTCAATCGGTTCGCTGAAGAAAAGCTCGACCAGAACCGGCGCGCGATCCAGCCGGGCGTTGGCTTCAGGGGTGGATTGCAGCAAATTGGCATGGGCGTGGGCGGCAGGCGCAGGCGCAGCCATCAATAAAAGCAATATGAGGAGAAAATATTTGAGGCTAGGCTTCATTTAACAATTAGCAATTGGCGATTACTTCACGGTATCCAGGCGAGCGCGCCGCCGACAACGGCCGTTTCCAACACTTTATTCAGATTCTGCCCATCCGGTTCCATGATGTACAGGCCGGCGGCGCTGATGAAAGCGAAGTAACGGCCGTCCGGCGAAAAATCGCCATACAGGCCAATCTCCCGAATCGTCGTCATCCGTTCCGCCGGGCCGCTGCCGTCGGCCGGGATGCGCCACCAATCGGAAGGGATGTCGTGCGCCAGGGCCACCCGGACGCCCATGAGCCGCTCAAACCAGGAGGTCTGCGGCACGAGCGTATCTTCGGTGACGGCGCTGAAATAGACGGTACGGCCGTCCGGCGAGAAAAGGGGTGAATCCACTGCCAGAAAATCATCCAGCGTCGTCAGCTGCAGCGGGTCGCTTCCGTCCGGGCTGGCAACATATAACTCGTTGCCCCGGGAAGTTGGTTCCGAGTAGGCATAGGTCAGGCGGCTGCCGTCAGAAGAGACGCGGGGCCAGATACCATCCTGAACAATGACGGCCGTTTCCCCCGCCGCCACATCCAGCCGCTCCAGCCTAACTACAAAAAAGCCGCCCGGCACAGTCGCCTCCTCTGGCCCCATGTGTGCGTAATACACGCGCCCATCGGCTGCCCAAACCGGGTGAAAGAAAATCTCCTCTGCCAGCCGCTTTTCCACCAGAAGCTGCGGCGCTGCGGCGCCGTTTAGCGGGAAACGATAGAGGCCGGTATAACCAAACTGTATCTGGCCCTCTGGCGGCGGCGGTGCATAGGCCAGCATTGCCTGTGAGCCATCGGGGGCGACGTCAGCCGAAAGCAAAAGCCCTCCCGCCGGGGGCGTAAAAAGCGGTGTTGTGGCGCTATTTGCCAGATCATACTGGACCAGTGTAGTTGCCTTTGCGCCGTTGGTTTGCCCAAGCTGGATGAAGATGAGTTTACCGGCCGGGCCGGCTGCTTCACTAACTGTATTGTCTGCCGCCGGAGTTGTTTCGGGCAAAACGGCCGTTTCCCCACCAGAAGTTGCCGGTTCGCCGGGGCGGCAAGCGGCCATTCCCAGAATAATTCCTGTCAAGCAAAACAAAAAAAACGATTTCGCTTTCATTTTGAACGCTCCCGCCGCGCCAGGCTGAAAACCGCACCGCCTAATCCCAGCAAACCGATAACAAGCCCGGTAATCGCTAAGATGGTTGCCGTTTGCAGCCGCGCCGAGAGGTCATCTACCGCCGCCTGTAAAGCCAGCGTCTCTGGTGGTTTCTCCGGAAATTGCAGCATTGCTGCTGTTAACACTTCTTCCGGGGCCAATGATTCATCAACGGCCAAATCCTCTATCTTTCCGGTAAGCTGCGCCGTGTACTGGCCGCGTACCGTCGGCAGGATTTCGGCGCGATACAGACCCGGCGTGGCTGTGGGTTCCAGATCGCCCAGGAAAACCCGCCCGGCATACAAAATGCGTAGTTCCAGCGTGTCGGCCAGTCCGGTTACCGGAGCGCCGCTTTTCGTTACTTCGATCACGATGGCATTGCGTTCGCCGACGATGGCCGGTTCAATCTCCCAGCCAATGGTGACAAGATACGGGCCGATTTCTATGCCTTCGTGGGCGTGAACGGCCGTCACTCCTACAAAACCTAACAAAACGATACATGCCAGAATAATTTGCAACCACTTCGATGGCATCTTGTTCACTGCCTTGCCGTCATTGATTTCTTTATCCGTTATTGTCATAGCTGCAAACTCACTCCTCCGTCTGCGTATTTAATATAACATTGGGCAAATCCTCATAATCCAATTGCAGGGAAGGGATAGAAAAGTAAACATAAGTCGGGCCGGGAGCAGGGACGGTCAACGTCACTTCATATATGCCATCCCCCACGGATTGGGCGGGAAAGCGATTGTTCCACCCGGTGGTTAGAGAAGCTTGTACCAACACATCCTCTAAGTCAGAGACTGGCGCGGCGGCAACCGGGTCGGTCAGTCGAAACTGAAGACGGAATGGTTCCCCGGCCCGTAGATGCCGTTCATTAGTCAGGAATTCGATTTGCGGCGGCGCGCTGGCCCGCTGTTGGGCGTAAATCGGGTTTTCCTGGGCCGTAAAGTTGAAGCAGTGAATAATTTGCGGCTCATTTAAGAAGAAGGCGACCTGAAAATCGCCGGGCTGGGGGACGCGAATGCGTGCTTCGTAAACGCCTGGTTCTATTTCGCGCAAGCTGCGATCCAGGGGTAAAACGGCGCGGGGGATACGGCCGTGTGCCTGAAAACTACCCAGCGGTGTCGGCGATCCTTCAACCAGGTAATAGATTAACCGATCAACCGGGTTGGCGACCAGGATAGCGTCTTCGCCGGGTGTGGCGGCGACGGCGTTGGCCGCTGCGGGAAAAGCGGCGCTGCCCGGCGCGTTCTGGCCGGCAGACAGGCTGGAAATGGGCAGCGACTCAGCCTGTCCCAGATCGATCAGAGGGATGCTAATGATTTCCGGCGCGTTTTCAGAACGGATATAGGCAAATGTGTCGGAGAAACTGATTTGATTGGGCGCGCCGTCTGTTTCAAACCGGTAGGCTGTCTGATTGCTGGCAGCGTCGAAGATGGTGACGAAGCCATCCACGGGATTGGTCACGAACCCCCAACGGCCGTTCGGCGAGAATTGCAGACGGCTCAATCCGGGCGAGGCGGCAATCTGGTCCACAACGGCGTCGCCATTAATCACCCAAATGGTCCCCGCCGCCCGGTCGGCCGCGTAAGCCAGCCCGTTTTGGGTCGAGACGCCAACGGCGACTGGCTCTGCGCCCACGGGTAGATCGGCAATTTTTTCTCGGCTGGCCGTGTCGATAACCGAGAGGGTTCCATCGGCCCGGTTGGTGACGTAGGCGGTACGGCCATCTACCGAAAAGGCAATCTCATGATGCCCTCCGCCGGTGGGGATGAAAGCCAGCGGTTCCAGGCTGGCCGGATCAATGAGCGTCACCCCGCTTTCGGCTGGATTGACGGCGTCGTTGCCCACCCAAACGGCCGTATCCCCCGGCGCCAGACGCACGCGCACCGGATTGCTCCCGGCAGCCACGCTTTTAATCACTTTCAGGCTTTCTGTGTCCACCACTGCTGCCTGATTTGCGCCGGGCATGGTCACAAATAGCTGACGGCCGTCTTGACTCAGCGCCCAATCTTCGCCGGGCCGGTTGAGCAAGATCATATCGTACAACTGGGTCATGCTGGCGACATTTACCGTCGGGTCAAGGACGGAGATGGAGGCATCATTATTCAATACCAGAATGAAGTAGCTGTTCAGGTTAATATCGGGGCGAAAGGTTAAAATGCCTTGCAGGTACGACTGTACCGATGCCTCGCAGTTGATTGTTTCTCCGTTTTTTGCGCTCTGTGCCAGGCTGATCCAGGCTGAGGGGTGCAAACCGGTGAGATTGGTGTTGGCATCGGCCCCAGTCAATTCAAATGTTATCTGGGCGTACTCCCCTTCGAGGATGGCTGTTCCTGTCGCGCCGGTGATGGCGTATGGCGCAACGGCATAAGCGACCTGAATGCCATCGTTGGCAAATGTGCCGGTGAACGCGGCGGCGCTCGCCGTTTCAGGTTCAATTTGGACCGGCGCGGCGGTCGGATTTGTATCCTCCGCTGCGGTTGTTTCTCCTGGTGTTGGCGTGGCATCGTTGCTGGCTGATTGACGTTGGCAGGCAACGGCCGTTAACCCTACCAGCAATAGCCCTACAACCAGGCGCCATCCAGCCCTAACTACCTTGTTATTCATACTGCGCTCCTTATGACAATGAAGGGATTGGAGACCTTAAAAGTGTGATCCTCCCGGAGGTTCCTCAAGCCAGGCTACTGCTTCTGAACGAAACCTCCGGGAGGATGCTTAACAAGACTTTACCCCCGCTTCCTTAAGGTGTAACCGACGTATTATCGGGCAGCACCCGGAAGATGCCCCAGTGCCCCTGGAAATTGCCAAACGAAGCCATGTCGCCGTAGTAATAATCACCCGGTATGGCCATCGTGCCGCCTGCGCTTTCCAGCACAAAGGTGAAGTGCCCGGCCGGGTTCAGACCGGCTTCGCTGCCGGTGTAGGGAGAGGTTGGATTATGGCCAATTTCGGTGGAGTCGTTGATGTACGGGGCGCGTTCCCATCCGTGTCCTTGAATCACAAAGGATTGGATGCGGGGGTGGCCGCCGGATTCGACGACATGGAAGC
The DNA here is from genome assembly GCA_024275635.1 of Chloroflexota bacterium. Lineage (GTDB taxonomy): Bacteria > Chloroflexota > Anaerolineae > Promineifilales > Promineifilaceae > JACKCC01. The sequence goes on from JAJRYT010000031.1 coordinate 11,684, forward strand.
GGACGGGGGTGCCGGCAACGGCCGTAAACACCGGTGTTTGCGGGTCTTCGCCGCCCGTCTGGCTGTTGCTGTACACCTCCGAAACCATCTCCTCGCCCACCAACTCAAATGGCGTATTAGCCGCAATACCCAGTCGGAACCATAATGGCTCTGTCCGGTAATTGATCGCCTTCTGGCCGGAATCCTGTGCGTCCTCTGGGACGCCCGGCCCTTCACCAGAGATATTGGGCACAGGGCTGCCGTCTCCATAGCGCATATTGACATCATTTTGCAGGACGGCCACAAACTCGCGGAACGATGAGCCGTCCGACTTAGTTACAGTCGCCGCGGCGTGCGTACCTTCATCCTCGACCCAGGTTGCGCCCAGCGGTTCCACCACGAGCGCGCCAACGAGTCCTTTGCTGGCGCCCAGTATCTTGTCGGCCGGCATCAGGTTTACCGCGCCAAACTCAACCGGCGTTGCTACCAAAGTCACTTTCTTACCATTTGCCGACCATTCGCGGCTGATGTCTCCGGCGTACCAATAGTACACTTTCTTGCCCCGGATAGGCGGCGCTAACTGCGGCGGATTCACGCCCACATAAGCGCCATCACTCTTGGTTACGTCATATGCCAGCAGTTGTGGATGGAGACCTACATAGCTGGAGGGTGAAATATCGTTAGCGTTAAAGGTGACAATGCCGCCTTCAATGATTTCTTTCTTGATGATCGGTGGCAGCGCATTGTAGCCGGTTAAATCAGGGGCGTGCTTAGGTATCTGGTTACGCAGGATGAGCTTGATACAGTCACCGGCGTTGACACGCAGAATGAGGGGTTCGATGGGTACGCCGTCCTTGAGCTGCCCGGAGCGGCGGTTTAAGTCATTGGTGAGAACGTACAGCAGTGCGGTCGGGTCGTGCAGCGGGCCGCCGTTTTCCAGACGGGAGTTGTAGACGAGTGTACCTCCCGGAAGGGCATTTTGGGCGGCAACGGCCGTTATATCAAACCGTCTCACCGGCGCACTTTTGGGGCAGGTATTGTTAAAACGAAAATCCCTGGTATTGGCGACCGAGATGCCTCGCCGTCCAATAGGATTGTTGGGCAGCGGCTGGAGATCATTACGCAGCTTGCCATAAGAGCGCATAATACCCCAAATGCCATTCCAGTAATCATCCACCTGGGCGCCCATCGTGTATAGATAGTCGGCAACGCCGCGCCGGGACGGGATAACGGGGACGTTGAATTCCAGGTGAGCATATTCAGAAATGCCCATGAGCTGGGAGTTGCGCCAGCCGGAATTGCTGATGAGCGGTTCGCGCAGCCATTTGATGCCATGAATGCTGGGGCTGTGTTCCTCTTCCTGGCCGCCGACCTGCACCCGGAGCCGCACGTTATCCCCCTGGTAGGCGCGCAGCAGTGGTGTATATGGGTCTTTGCCGCGTATATCGGCCGTTAACGGCGGGTACGCGTCGGGTTGGGAGCCGAGATCTGGGTTAGCACGCCGCACTCGCGACGAGAAAGCATAAGCCAGGTCGCCCGATGTGCCGTGCGCGTGGGCGCCGGCATCGGGATCATACACACGCATCCCCACAGGTTCATTGCGGTAGTTGACGGTATACGTTCCCGGATCATCAGCGGCGATGGCTTCGGCGCAAGGCCGGGGCAGGCCGTTTTCGCAAAACGGCGGGAAGTAGAAGATGTCACCGTGAACCTCGTTCGGCGGCTCCTGGCGAAAAGGCGGGTTAATCGCGCCTGTGAAATCGGGGATGGGATTCCCGTTTTCGTCGATGCCGCGCCCTTCTTCATAAGCCATCACAAAGTCGGTGAATTCCAGGTAGTATTCGCGGAAGCTGTTATCCGGGTTGGCTGTGAGGATGTTGGCCTGCCAGCTTGTCGGCCCGCCGTCGCTGGCGCGCCCGCCATAGGGATCGCCTGTTTCCGGGTCTACCCAGGTGGAGCCTTCGGGTTCAATCAGCACGGTGGCGTAAAGGCCAACCTGTTGGTGGGTTGAGGGGGCAAAGTGGTCATGGGTGAAGACGCTGCCCAACCCTTTGTCCCAGGCGCTGTTAAGCAGGGGGTCGGCAAACCAGCGCTGCACAGTGGTTCTGGCTCCCAACCAACGGCCGTCTGGCCCTGGCCCAAAGAAGGGATGCGCTTCTGCCAAAGGACATTCGCCCGTCCCATCGCGCGGGTCGCCGCCGCTGACCGCATCACCGATGCAGGTATTGTAGACGCGGATGGCGTTAATGCGTTCACGCACTTCGTCGGGAGTGAATGTGCCATCTTCGTAGTTAAAGCCGTTGGCTGAACCGTCGGCCGAGGTCACATCAAACTTGACCAGGTGAATGTGCTGGCCAACGACGTCGGTGGGGGTGCGTACCTGGAAGTCGTCTAGTTCGTAAACGCCAGGAATTAAGGCCGTGTGGTAAAAATTGGTGCAGTCGTTGGCATTGATGCGCATGACGAGGGGTTGAGGCGGTCGTTCCCCGGCCAGAGTCGGCAGCACATCTTCCCATAGGGCCAGAATGCGCTGCTGCGGCGAGTGCCAGCCTACTTTGTTGATGACCACATCCATTTGGAAAACGGCCGCTCGATATTCCCTGAGATTATTGATAAGTAGTGACCCATCATCGCTGCGACAAGGCTCGGCATAAGGCGCGCCGGCGATGGGAGGCAGGCCGTTTGTTTCAAAGTCGGCCGGTATGCCTTCCGGCGTAAAGCTGGGATGGAAGCGTTGGGCGTGGAAGTTCATGGCTGCCTGTTCTTCCGGCGTACCCGTTTCTGACAGGTAAGCCACTTCCAGGCTGGTTGCTTCTTTGCTGAAGTCTACCGGCGTTTCCACATGCTCTGTTTCGCCATCGGTAATAATGTGGCGTGGCAGGCCGCCGTCATCCACGATGTCCAAGGGGGGGGTTGGGGCGCGGTGTCCGGCATAACCGGGGATGAAGAAGGGGTAGCCGGGGTTATCATCCGGGACGCCGTCGTTGTTGGCGTCGGGCGCATTGATCACAACCTGGCTGGAATCGGCTGCGCCGTCGTTGTCAGCGTCACGCGCCTCAACTGTGGCCGCGCCGGGTTGGGGGGGCATGGCTATGCCGGGGATGGGGATAATGGCCGGAATGGGTGTGCCCGCCGGGATTTCGCCATCTGGCAGCGCGCGTGAACCGGGGAGGGGACGGCCGTTTCCATCCAATTTCGTCCCCGCTTCAAACGTATCATGCACCCGCCACAGGCTCCACATCCCTTGGGCGAAGTGCGGGTAAAAGTGGCAGTGGAAGATAGAATCCCCCGCCGTTTTATTGCGGTTGCCGGAGCCGCCATAAGGAATTTCATACGTAAAAGCCGCGCCCGGCCCAATTAACTGGCTGTCCAGGTACATAGAATTGGAATCATCCGGCGTGTTTTGCCATTGATGGGCGTGTAAGTGGAAGATGTGCGCCTCTTTGCCTACCGATAGATTTCTGATCCGCGTATGATCATTCAGATAGCTGTGGTACACATTGGAGGGATCGTCGGGGTAGAACGCTTTGGTGGCTTTCGCACCCGGATCGGGCTGGCCGTCGCCATCCAGGTCGGCGTTAGCGGGAATGTCCACAATCATCGCCGGATCGGCAACGGCCCAGGAGCTGAGAAAAAACTCTTCATATTTACAGCCGGTGCAGTTCCACATTGGCCCTACACCCAGGCGATTGGCGATGATTTCAGCGCCGATGCCGCCTGTGCCGTAATTGATAGCAAATCCATCCCGAACGCTGTGCAGCGTGTTGGCAAACATGGGGTCATCAAATAAATCAAAAGCTTGCACGGCCGCAATCTCGTCGTGGAAAATAACGGTAAATTCGCGGAAAGGTTGTTCTCTGTCCGGATAAATTGGGTTGTCTGTATAAGTGTCCGGCGCGAAGTAGCCGCGATTGGGGCCAGTGATGATGGCGTTCAGGTCAGAGTGGACAATTTCGTTGTTGTCATCCAGCATCTTAAGGATGGGTTGGCCGGCAAACCGGTGGCCGGCCGGGTAAACGGCAGCATAGTCTATCGTGGGCAGGCTGCTGCCGGATGATGTGGTCGCCATTTCCATGTCGTTGTAGGTGACCTGGCTGCGATACCATTCCGCTCCCGGTGGCTCGACGTTGACAGCGCCAAATAAACCAAACCCGACTGTACCGGCATTGCCTTCGCCGCCAGTGGCGACAGCGCGGTTGTAGAGCAGGTAAGCAGCTTCGTGGTCGGCATACAGGGTATAGGTGGTTGACTGGCCCGGGTCCACCAACCCGCTGGTATTAGCGCCTACGTAAGCGCCGCTGTCTTCAATGCTGGTCACGGGTTGCAAGCCGTTGACGTAGATGGAAGCGGTTCTGGTAGCGGGCTGTTCCAGGGTGACGCGGATGGGATCGAGCAGGTTTTCAAAGTTGATTTGCAGGCAGTCGCCCACGTTCATGCGCAGGGTTAACGGCCGTGCCCGCTTATCGGAGCGCAGCATCACCTGGCCAGGCAGCAGGATGCCGCCTTCGACTTCGGACAGCCCGGTGTTCTTATCCACCACATCCCCGCGCAAAGCATAAATCATGCCGCCGGGATTGGCCGCGCCCATCCGGTTATAGAAGAAGGATTGGTCTAAGGCGACCACGTTAGCCGTGATGATGCGCGCGCAGGATTCTACGCCGGCCGTGGCTGTGGCGGCGGCAGTGTTTTCCAGGCCGCTCCCAGCGCCTTCACCCTGAACAACTTGCTGCCAGGAGGGGATATCATAGCTGGCAGCGGTTACACTCTCGACGACTGGACTGGAGCCCACAGCGGCCTGATAGGCGTCGGCAACGGCCGTGTTTATCAATAAACTAAAAATCAATAATGCAAGAATCGTTGTCCAAACCGTTACTTTTTTCATAACAAACCCCCTTAAGAGTTCTACAAGGTAAATATCATTGAAACCTGGCAATTTTTCTCGTTCCCTCAAGACCGGACGGTTTTTTTGAGGTCGCCTGATAGGCAATCTTTCTAGGAGAAACCTATCAGGTCTGAACTGCTACCAATTCTTTAAGGTTGGCTGCGTTACTTTTTGGCGTCGAAATGCGACTTAATAAATAACTGTGATATCCAGGCGAAGTACTATCACATAACAAAACAGCAAAACCTCTTTATCTACTTGAGTAAAAGGCCGATAAAGAGCCTGAAGAACTTGAACTCATTCCAGACTCCTGGTATCAAGTTATCGGACCAGTCTTTGAATAGATTGGTCTAATCCAACAGCTAACCTGTGGCCTGCCAAAGCATATAGGTTAGCTGTTTTGCTGCCGGCCAGGTTCATTCATGCCTGGCCGGCAGCGTTTACAGCGTTATTTGAACTTGATGGGATAGCCGACCACTGTCCCGCCGCCGCTGGAAACAATCGTAATGGTTGTTTCTCCACCGGGATCCACTGGCGAACCCTTTACGACCACTTTCCACTTCTTGAACCTGTCCACTTCGGTGATGCCAATGATGGGGCCGCCGGTAGTGGAACCGAGGTAGACGGTAATGATACTGCCCGAATCGGAACCGCCGCCGATGATGTTCCAATCGCCTCCCCGATATTCCGCTTTCTTGACGGTGATAACATCGGCGGCGGTTACGTCTATAGAGACGAGGCCGGAGGCTGTGCCGCCATTGCCGTCGCTAATTTGGTAGCTGAAGGTATCCAGGCCAACGAAGATGGGATCGGGTGTGGTGTAGGTGTAGGTTCCGTCGCCGTTGTCTACGATGGGCGGCGGGTTCTTGCCTTCGATGATTTGTTCCAGGGCTTGCGCGCTGTAGGTGTCAACGGCCGTTATCACCAATCCATCCCCATCCACATCCACATCATTGGCCAGCAAGTCGGCGGCGGCGATGATAATAGATGAGTCTTGCGGCATGGAAATAAAGTCGGCGATGGCCGTTGGCGCATCGTTAAGGTTGTTAACCGTTACTGTCACGATGGCAGTGGCCGTATCGCCCCGGCCGTCGTTGATAGTGTAGGTGAAACTGTCTATGCCGAAGAAGTTGACCGCCGGACTGTAGGTGTACGTCCCATCCAGGTTGTCGGTGATCGTACCGCCGTTGGCGCTGGCTGTGGCTACCGCTTCAATGGCGAGCGTGTCGCCGTTAGCGTCGCTGTCATTCGCCAGCAGGGCGGCGGCAGTGATGATGACGGGCATTTCTTCGTCGGTAACGGCCGTGTCGTCATTGGCGACCGGCGGCGTATTGGCGGCCATGCTTACCGTCACCGTCACCGTGGCTGCGTTTGACGTGGCCCCGGCATTGTCATTGACGGTGTAGGTGAAGCTGTCCACGCCCAGGAAGCCAGCGTTTGGCGTGTAGGTGACGACGCCCGTTACCGGGTCAATAGCAATTGTGCCGTTGGTCGGCTGGGCGACGGCCGTTACCGTCTCCGGGTCAATCGTGCCGTCAGAATCCGAATCATTCGCCAGCACAGCAACCGCCAGCGAGGTTGCGCCGGTTCCCAGGTCGAGGAAGGCGGCGTCATCATTGGCTGTTGGCCCGGCATTGATGTAAAGAATCGAGACCGGTTCTGTGTCTGCGCCGCCGGCGGCAGAGACGACGGTAATCGCTTGCGGCGGAACGGTCACGCCGGTGAACGTGGCCTGGCTGGTAATAGAACTGCCGGATTGCTGTAACGGGCCAAAGTTAACGGCCGTTAATCCTGGAAAAGTTACCTGGTCACTAGAAATCGCTTTCACCGTCAGTTCATGCGCGACCGGGTTATACTCTGCCCGTAAAATTGTCACCATATCCACCACACTAACTACCTTTTGTGTAGGTGGATTATCTGAGCGATTGCCCAGCAAAATGGAAGTTGGCGGCAGACCGGCAAAGTCGGCTCGACCGTAATAACTGCCATTGGCGTCGCCGTTCAAACTGATTGTGCCGATGCCCGCCCCTTCAGCCTCGATTTGTTCTCCGGAGACGGTGTGGGCGAAAATATCCACCGAGCCGCTGCCGCTGAAATCCCGCGCATAAGTTACCTGGTCGGCGGCCACGCCGAAATTCGTGGCCAGCTTGCCCAACAGGATAAACAGGTCTGTCTCGATACAGTCCGTTGTCGCTGCCGGGTCCGGCCCCAGAGCGGGGTCGGCGCACAGGTAAGGCGAACCGGGCTGGCCCACGTTCGGCCCTTCGATGCGGTAGTAGTTGGTACCAAAGGGGCTGCCCACGACGCGGTGTTCGGTCAGGCCGCCGTCGCCGATGAAGCCGGGTGGGGTGGCCGCGCCCGCTTCCCAGGTGAGGAAAGGCCCGATGCGGCTGTTCATTGCGCCGGCAAAATCACCCGGCGCGCCGATGCCGATGTCTTCCACGTAGCTGATGCCCGGCCCGCGCGTTGTGCCCGGCCCGGCGTCCGGCCCAATGTTGGCAAACACGTCCTGGCCGAAGGGGTGAGTGACGGTGTAAGTGCCGCCTTCCACCAGGTTGTCTACGCGGATACGGATACGGCCGAATACAATCTGATCACCGTTTATCGCTGCATTATTGGCAAAGGCCGCTTCCAGCCCCATCGTGATGATGGCGTTGCCATTGCCGGGGGTGGCCCCCAGCATCAGCGCCTCACTCAGCCAGTAAAAAGCTTCCTCCGGAAAGTTGCCTGGCATGGCGATGGGGGCGTTGGCATCGGGGATATCGCCGGGGACGAAGCCGCAGTAAGCCGGGTTGAGGCATAATTCCAAAATTTGGCCGTTGGCGTCTTTGTACCAGGTGGGGAAGCCGTACTCGGGATGAATCGGCCCGACTTCGACCAGGTGACTGCTGACCGGCCCGTGGGCAGCGAAGGTGATCGCCAGCCCAGTTAGTAGCGCCAGGGCGATAATCATGCTGGCGACGGCGATGAACCGGGAGCTGATACGGCCGTTTACCTGCCAATCTTTCCAAAATAAGTTCCGCTTATTACTTAGTTGCATCTTAAACCTTCCTTGGGATTCGTTCGTCATAACTCTGTTGGTAATTTGGTAATTGGTAATTGTCATTACCAATTACTAATTACCAATTACTAATTACCAATTACTAATTACTTCTTCCAATCATCATGAAGTTATTTTTGAAAGCATCCTTATTTAATCTTGAGCCGGAATCCTTCCTGGATGCCGCCGCCAGACGAAGAGATACTGATCCGGCCGGTGCTGTCCGGGAAGACTGACGAACTCGACTGTGAGAACCGCCAATTGCCCAGGCTGTCTACGACGATGTTCGTGGCTAACACCTGTCCGCCAACCGCTGGCCCAATGTAAATGGTGATGATGCTGCCCGGTTCGGAACCGGCGCCTTCGATGCGCCATTTGAGCTTTTTAGTTTCATACTCGCCGCGCGTGACGGTGACGATGTCTACCGGAACGGCCGTGATTGTCACCGTTACCGTTGCGGTTGTTGTCAGGCCGCCGCTGTCTGTCACTGAGGCGGTGATGGTGTGTGTGCCGACGGAAAGCGTGGCGATGGAGAGGGACGCGCCCGTACCCAGCGCGCCATTCTGGTCAGATGTCCAGGAGATGCTCGCGCTCAGGTCGCCGTCTTCCAGGTCGTTGGCTGCGCCGCTGAAGGTGACGGCCGTGCCTGCTTCAAACGAATTGCCGTTGGCCGGCGATGTAATCGTGAGCGTCGGCGCGGTGTTACTGGGCGCGGCGCTGATTGTTACCGTGACGACTGCCTGACCGGACAGCCCGTTGCTGTCGGCAGCTGCGGCCGTAATTGTGTGCGTCCCGGCGGAGAGGGCGGCGGTGGTGAAGGATGCGCCCGCGCCAATCACGCCGTCCAGGTCAGATGTCCAGACGAGGCCCGCGCTCAGGTCGCCGTCTTCCAGGTCGTTGGCCGCGCCGCTGAAGGTAACGGCCGTGCCCCCGGTGAAGGTTGAGCCGTTCGTCGGGGCGGTGATGTTGATCGCTGGCGCGGCGTTGATGGTGATGCTGACGTTGGCGGCGGCCGTCAGGCCGCCGCTGTCCACTACCGAGGCGGTGATGGTGTGCGCGCCCGGTGACAGGGTGGCGAGGGAGAGCGCTGCGCCGGTTCCCAGTTGGCCGTCCACGTTGGAAGACCAGACCAGTTGGCTGCCCAGCGCCGGTTCTTCGGCGTCGGTGACGGTGGCGGTGAAGGAAACGGCCGTGCCCTGGTTGAACAAGCCGCCGGTCAGAGGCGCGTCAATGGTGACGGCCGGGGCGGTGTTGCCAGGGCCGGTTGCGGCCGTGGCCAGCTTGCCGATGACGGTGAACAGGTCTGTTTCCAGGGTATTCACGCCGGGGCCGCCAGCGTCTGGCCCTTCGATGCGGAAGAAGTTGGCGCCGAAAGGGCTGCCCATAACCTGGTGTTCCAGGAACGGGTGGCCCAGGTAGCCGGCCGGGGCGTCGCTGAGGGGCGACCATTGCAAGAAGGGGCCGGGCAGGGCATTGAAGGCGCCGGTGAAGTCGCCGGGAATGTCAGCGCCGATGTCGGTGATGGTTCGGATGGCGCCCTGGGCGTCGGCGGTTAGCACCGCGACGCCGTAGGGGTGGGTGACGGTGTAGGTCGCGCCCGGAACCAGGCTGTCAATGCGGATTTCAACGTAGCCGGAGCTGACCTGGTCGCCGGAGATGACGGTGGTGTTGGCAAAGGTTCCCGACAGGGCCATCGTCAAGATCGCCCGCTGGCCGCCGTTCAAAATCAGCGATTCGGCCAGCCAGTAGAACGCTTCTTGCGGGAAGTTGTTCGGGAAGCTGATGGGGCTGTTCAGGTCGGGGTAGTCGCCGGGCAGGAAGCCGCACAGCGGGTCTTGGCCGTCCAGGCAAACCTCCAAAATCGTGCCCAGCGAATCCTGGTACCAGACGGGGAAACCGTAGGTGGGATGGACCGGGCCGTGGGCGACGGGGGAGGAGCCGCCGAGGATGGTGATGGCGATGCTGTCGGAGGCGGCCAGCCCGCTGCTGTCGCTAACGGCGGCGGTGATGGTGTGCGTTCCGGCGGAGAGGCCGTTGACGGACAGGGTTGCGCCAGTTCCCAGCGCGCCGTCCAGGTCGGATGACCAGGCCAGGTTGGCGCTGATGTCGCCGTCTTCGTTGTCGGCCGCCTGACCGGTGAAGGTGACGGCCGTGCCCTGCACGAAGCTGTCGCCGTTGGCCGGGGCAGAGACGACAACAATGGGCGCACCGTTGGTGATGGTCACGTTGACATTGGCCGCGTTGGAAACGGCGCCGCTGTTATCGTTGACGGTATAGGTGAAACTATCGCTGCCCACGTAGCCGACGGTGGGCGTGTAGGTGATGGTTCCGTCGAGGTTGGGAACGGCCGTGCCGTTCACCGGCAGCGTGATGATGGTCACGGTGGACGGGTCGAGCGCGCCGTCAATATCGTAATCGTTGGTCAGGACGTCAATCGGGTTGGCGATAGCGTCGTCGTCCACAGCTACTGGCGCGTCGTTGATGTTGGTGACAGTGAGGGTGACGGTGGCTTTACTGGAGGTCGCGCCGCCGTTGTCCTGGACGGTGTAGGTGAAGCTGTCACTGCCGGTGAAATTTACGTTTGGCGTGTAGGTGAGGGCGCCGTCACCGTGGTTGACGACTGAGCCGTTGGCTGGCAGGTCTGCCAGTATGACGGAGGTGGTTATGATTGTGCCGTCCGGGTCGCTGTCGTTGACCAGGACGTTGAAGGTAACGGCCGTTTCTTCGGCCGTTGTGACCGCATCATCCCCGGCTATCGGGGCCAGGTTCTGGTTGGCAGAGATGACCCGCACCGGTTCCGTGTCTGTGCCGCCTGCGGCCGAGGCGACAGTTACCTGGGCGGGCGGAATGGGCAGGCCGGGGACGATGATGCTGCCGCCAACCAGATCGCCGTAGCCGACGGCCGTTAACACGGGCGGGGCGTAAGCGTCGCTGGAAGCGGCTTCGATGGTGAGCAGGCCGGTGTCCAGGTTGAACTCGGCCCGGGTGATGGTGACGATATCAACGAGGGGGGTGGAAACGGCCGTTTGCGGATTATCTGAGATGTTTGTTGTTGTCAGGAATGCTGGCGGGCTGCCCGCAAAATTTTTCTGGCCGAAGTAGCTGCCGGCCGTATTCCCGGTCAGGGCTATTGTGCCCAGGATCGGGTCGCTGGTTTCAATTGTTTGCAACTGCCCGGTGACCGAGCGGGCGAAGGTGTTCACCGACCCGGCGCCCTGGCTGTTGCGCGAGTAATTGGTTTGGTTGATGGCGACGCCAAACCGGGTGGCCAGTTTGCCCTGTACGGCAAATAGGTCAGTTTCAATACAGTCTGTTGTGGCTACCGGGTCTGGCCCCAGCGCCGGGTCGGCGCACAGGTGAACCGAGCCGGGCGCGCCCACGTTCACCCCTTCCACGCGGAAGAAATTGGCGCCGAAGGGGCTGCCAACTACTTGTTGCAAAGTCAAACCGCCGTCGGCGATGTAGCCGGGCGGTGGCGGGGGCGCGGTGGCTGGGTCCCAGGTCAAGAATGGCCCGATGCGGCTGCGCAGCGCGCCGGTAAAATCGCCCAGCTCGCCAATGCCGATGTCTTCCACGAAGCTGATGCCTGGCCCGCCAATGACGCCGGGGCCGCCGTCCTGCCCTATGACGAAGGTGTCCACGCCGTAGGGATGGGTGACGGTGTAGGTTTCGCCCTGCACCAGGTTGTCTACGCGGAGGCGGATACGGCCGAATACCACTTGCTCGCCCGGAACCACGTCCCCGTTGAGGAAGGCGCCTTCCAAACCCAGCGTCAGGATGGCCCGGCCCAATTTGTTGGCGGGGTCGCTGGGGTCGGCGGGTGTGGCGTCAACCATGAGCGCTTCGGCGGCCCAGAAGAAGAGTTCATCGGCGAAGTTATCGGGGAAGGCGATCGGGGCGCCGGGATCGGGCGGGAAGAAGAAACACAAGTTGGGATCCAGGCACGGTTCTAAAATCAAACCGTTGGCATCCTGGTACCACATCGGAAAGCCGTAATCAGGGCTGGCAGGGCCAACATCCACTAGGTGGCTGCCGGCCGGGCCGTGATTGGCGAAGACCATTAGACCGAAACTTAGAAGCAGCAAAACGGCCGTTAACAGGCCGGTGGCGACGATGCGTTTCGTTCTCACGGGTTCGGGTTTTCTAGTTGAGTCCATATTTTCTATTTCTTTCATCGTAAAATCCTCTCCTATGAAGACGAATTGCTCTTTGGAATGGGTATTAAATAATTTACGTAACTGATAGTGGGGATTGGAGACCGGACTAATCTCCACGCTCTGCTCTTTAATCTCATGCCGAGTCATGACAAATCCACCGGTTCGGCTCCAAGTGGTAAGAAATCCCAGCGTAAAGGCGCTGGCTGGCGGCGAAATGTGAACTCCTGAAGCGAATTGTCTTGAACGGCCGTTGCCAGGTCGGTCAAATAGGCTGCCGAGTGCTTTTTCTTGCTGTATACCATGAAGGAATTTTCATGTAGGCTGATGGTAATTATTTTTAACTCTGGCATATTATGGAATCGGGATAATAGTCTGGTTGGGGTTGTCAAACGGGAATCCTGGTCTATGAGGATGACATGGGGCTGAAGGGACCAAACTTCCTGCAGCAATTCAATTTCATTTTGGGGGGTGATGCCGGTTACGGCCATATTTTTCTCGCGGGCCAGGACACACTCGATAATTGCGCCGATTAAGGTATTGTTTTCGATGACAAGAATGCGCTGCAAATGCATAATTTCAACCTTCCTTACTGAATATGATTCACTAGCCGCTGAAAACGGACGTGATTTTATAGTACTAGCGTACTAGCGGGTTGTGAATCACCGGGGAGGGGTGATTTCAGGTGAAAAAGCGGGTGATAGTGGGGAAAAAGGGGGAGTGGGAGGAGGAAACGGCCGTAAACGAGGAGCGGTTACAGTCCCGGGGAAAGCATATCAGTTCTTAGGGAATGTGGGCGGTGGGTGAAGCAGACCGTGACAGAGCGCGTAATCTAGTAAGCTGGCATGACCACGCAGATCTAGCTTTTGATAAATATTGAGCCGGTGGGTTTTTATCGTGTTGATGCTTACCTCAAGTCGCCTGGCGATGTCTCGATTGGTTAATCCGCGGGCAATAAGAATCAGCACTTCTTTTTCACGGTCGGTCAATTCGTCTTCGGCAGTTTCCGGCGGCTGCGGCGGGCGGGTGAAAAATTCATCCACTAATTCACCGGCCAGTTGGGGCGACAAATAAATCCCGCCTTTATGAACCGCTCTGATAGCTGCCAGTAGGACATTCGTGCGCGATCCTTTGAGCACATAACCAGATGCGCCTGAACGCAGCGCTTCAAAGAAAAACTCTGTGTCTTCGTGCATGGTCAGGAAAATGAGTTTGACATGGGGGAAATTGGCCTGGGATTGACGCGCAACTTCCAGCCCGGTCATATTTTCCATGGTGATATCGAGCAGAGCAATATCTGGCTGATGCTGTTGAATCAAGGTGAGGACGTCACGACCGTTGCTGGCTTCGGCTACAACCTTCAAATCTGGTTCGTTGTTTAATGTCATAGCCAGCCCTTCTCGCATAATGACATGATCATCGGCTATTACAAGTGTAATGGGCGGAACGTGTGTCATCATTTAGTTTCCAGTTGGCCTCCGTGAACTGTTGCGGCAATCATGCTGGCCGGGACGATAACTTGGATGGTTGTGCCTTGTCCGCTGGCGCTGGTAACGGTCACCTGACCGCCAGCCAGCAAGGCCCTTTCCCGCATTCCAGCCAGACCAAAGCCGCGATTGTTGTGATGATTGAGTTCAATGGTTGCCGGATCAAATCCCTGTCCGTCATCAGCTAAAGTCATGGTGATGCGGCCTGATTCATGAACCAATTGAATTGTCAGGTGGGTCGCTTGGCTGTGTTGGGCCACATTGTTCATCGCTTCCTGGGCAATTCGGAACAGGGTTGTTTCAATTTCATTGGGCAGGCGTTTCGGAAAACCGTTGGTTGTGATTGTGGTTTTAATATTGACTGGGTGTAGGACATGTTTGCTTATCCATCTGAGGGATGGAACCAATCCTAGTTGATCCAAAACACCCGGCCGCAAATCGCCGATGACATCGCGTAAATCGCCCCATATTTTCTCTACTAGCTGGCGGCTCTTTTCCAGGTGTTGATGCGCAGTGTTATCGTCTGAAGGCAGGCTTTTGTAAAGACGGTCTAAACTTAATTCGACAGCCATTAACACCTGGCCAATACCATCATGAAGTTCTCGAGCCAGGCGTGAACGCTCTTTTTCCTGTACGGTGATGTTATGTTGCAGTAATCGTTGGGCCAGGGTTTGTTGTGCTTGAATTTCTTTGGTTTTAGCGGCGACCTGATCCTCTAAGGTTTGATTCCACATGGATAAATCAGCAATGTTTTTGAGTATTTGTTTTTGCATTCGGGCCAAGGCGTTGGTCATGACGCCTATTTCGCCATAGCTGGATACGTGCAGAGGTGTATTCAGTTCGCCAGCAGCGATGCGCTGGGCGGCCATGGTTAATTGTTGTATTGGTTTTATGAGCCGTCTGGTTCCACTCAAAGTAATAATCCAGACACTTACCAGGGAGATGACTGCCAACACGATCAGACCGATACGCAGTTGTTGCACGCCGGCGAAAGTGTCTTCTTCATTGCCGCCGACAGCTACCCCCCAGGGTACGGCCGATAAGGGGGCAAAGGCGATGACATGGGTTTCCAGACTTGTTTTATCTGTATTTGGCTCTAATATAATTTCGGTCGTGCTTACAGATGGCTGAGATGGGGATAAGGACTCGCGATACAGGTCTGATTGTTCACTTTCAGCGAGTAAGGGTATATTCGATGTAGCCGCCAGAGCGCGTCCCTGGTCATCTATCAAAGTGGCGTGGCCGGTATTGCCTAAAGAAGCTGCTCGTTCTAGGGGTCTCATGATTGCTTCCCCGTTCAAATCTACAAGACCGATGAGGACGCCGGCGAAACGGCCGTTTACCAAGATTGGATTACTGGCCGCTGCTACTGGCCGGCCCGTTTGCACGTCGTAAAACGGTTCGGATATGAAGTAGCAGTCTGCTTCCAATGCTTGCACGACATACGGTATATCAGAAAGATCGGTTCCAGCCAGATACATATCTGGCGGATTCGTTATGACCGTGTACCCATTGGCATCAAGAAAGAGGATGCTGGACGCAATGCTGCCCAGCTCGCGCTGGATGTTGCTCATGGACCGGGCTTCAACCGATAAATCGGTGTCAAAGGGATTGAAATCGGCCATTCTATTAATGTCTGTTAGTTCCGTAAAAACATGGTGCAGGAATTCATCAATCTCGCCAGCCGCCATTTGAGCAATGACAACCCGTTCATTAACGATGTTATTCGCGCTGCTGTGCAATGCCCGTTCCCCCAATGCCGAGAAAACCGCAAAGAGAATGAGATAGCTCAAACTAATCCCCAAAGCTATTCGCGGCCATAGGCCCAGCCGGGAAATTTTTGATCCTATCCATTTCATGAAAACGCCGTCCCTCATATTTTCCGTCACGCTTGATTGGATAGTAATCCGTAGCGCAAGGCATAGTCAACCAGGCTGGCACGATCACGCAGGTTTAGTTTTCGATAAATGCTGAGACGGTGAGTTTTTACAGTGTTCACGCTAACCGTCAGCCTGGTAGCAATGTCGCGGTTTGTTAATCCCTTAGCAATTAGAATCATAATTTGGTGTTCTCGTTGGGTCAAGGGTGAATCAGCAAGTTGTTCGTTTTTTTCTAGAAACCCGCGAACCATTCTCCCGGCTAATTTTGGCGGCAAATAGACGCCGCCTTGATGAACTGCTTCGATGGCGTTAAATAGCTCCTGGCTGCGATCCCCTTTTAGAAAATAGCCGGATGCGCCGGCTTGCATGGCCTTAAAGAAAAACGCTTCGTCGTCGTGCATCGTAAGCATTAAGATGCGGACTTCTGGCAGATCGTGAACAAAATGGCTCATGGCTTCAATGCCGGTCATGTCGTCCATTGTCACGTCAAGCAAGATGATATCAGGTTTATGTTGGCGGACGAGGTTGATCGCTTCATGACCGCAGTTTGCCTGCGCGATCAACTCAATGCCGGGAACGTCTTCTAACAGCGCGGCTAATCCGGCGCGCATCATTTCATGATCGTCGGCGATGATCAGCCGAATCGATTTGGAGACACCAGGCATACTTCACACTCCTCTGAATACTCACGCCCGTGTGGACAATCGTGACATTCGGCCACAACTACTGCCGGTATTGTAACCCGAATGGTTGTTCCCTGCCCAGGGTGACTGTCTACTGTCACCCGGCCATTAACCATCAACGCTCTCTCTTTCATTCCGACCAGCCCAAAACCGCGATTGTGTTCCGGGTCTGGTGATACTTCGGAGGGTATAAATCCCTTTCCATTATCAATCAGTGTCATGACTAATTCACGCTCATCCTGGAATAATTGAATTGTTAAATGGGTGGCCTGGCTGTGATGCACCACGTTGTTGACAGCTTCTTGGGCAATGCGAAACAGGATTGTTTCTACAAGACCCGGAAGCCGTTGTGGAAAGCGGTCGCTGGCAATGGAGACGGTGATATTTGTTGGCTGTAAAATATGGGTATGCATCCATTGCAACGCGGATTCAAGGCCAAGCTCATCCAGAACACCGGGCCTTAGCGCGGCAACGATGCGGCGTAAGTCGGTGACTGTCTTGCCGGTTAATACCTGGCTTTGTTCCAATCGTTCATGGGCTTTTGCCTCACTGCCAGGCAGCGCCAGATGTAGGCGTTCCAGGCTGAATTCGATGGCTGTTAACATTTGTCCGACTTCGTCGTGTAACTCGCGGGCTATGCGGCTTCGTTCTGTTTCCTGGGCGGCGAGTGTGCGGCGCAGCAAGATTTTGATTTCTTTTGTTTGTTCGGCCACGCGAATTCCCAAGGTTTCGTTCCAGTTGGCCAGTTCCTGGATGTTGGACAGCAGTTTTAAGCGCATGTTTTCCAGAGCTGTGACCATTTCGCCAAATTCGCCCCAACTTGGCGCGTACAAGGTTATGCCCAGGTTTCCGCTGTCGATTTCTTGAGCGGCTTGTTTTAACTGCTGGATTGGCCGTACCAATGCCCGTGTGCCTAGCAAGGTGATGATCCAAACGATTATCAGGGAAATGCTGCTGATGAGTATTATTCCTTGACGCAAGCGCCATACGCCGATTAGTGTTTCGTCTTCGTCGCCGCCGACGGCCACGCCCCAATTAGCGGTGGATAGGGGTACGAGGGCCATGACATGGTTCTCTCCCTGGCGTTCGCCAGCGATGTTGGCTAACTCAAAGGGGGTTGTTCCTGTTGCCGGCACCCCGTCAGCCATTGCCTGGGGATAGAAGTCGGGATGTTCGCTGAAGGTTTGGAAGGGGATGTCCAGGGTGGCGGCCAGGGTTCGTCCTTGTTGATCTACCAGGGTGGCATGGCCTGTGCTGCCAATTCGGGCGGCGTCGTTAAGCGCCCCCATTATTTGGGGTGAGTCCAGTTTGACCAGCCCAATGAGCAAGCCCAGAAAACGGCCGTTTTTCTGTATGGGGACGATGACGGCCGTTACTGGCTGTTTTTGTATGGGATCTAGAAAAGGCTCAGAAACAACAACTTCATGCCTGGCCAGCGCTCGGGAAAAATCTGGCAGGCTGGATAGGTTGTCGCCGGATACGTAAAGCGTTGGTGGAGAAGAGAGCAGCGCCTCGCCAGACGAACTAAAAAAGGCTGTGCCGGCCGCAAAGAGACTAACCTGGCCCAATGTGTGGCTTAAAATGTCCGCTTCATCAGCTAAATCAGGGTCATCAGGCTCAAAATCGGCCAATTGTTGGGCTTGTTCCAATTCACGAATAGCTTCCTGGAATAAACTATCCATGCGATTGGCCGTCATATGTGTAAGCGCTAACCGTTCGTCCAGAATACGGTTCGCGCTGTCTTGTAAAGCGCGTTCGCCAATGATCATAACAGCGGCAAAAAGCAACACAAAGCCGAGGCTAATAGCCAGGGCTAATCTAGGCCAGATACCCCAACGCGATATCCAGGAGCGACCAATCGGAATGGCATCATTCTTAATTGTCATGCGACCTTCAAATACCCGTCATATAGAAAAAATACGTCAAGAATGAAAGCTAAAATAACGAATGGGGGCGCCATTTCCTAGCGAAATCATTCGATTTTCAGAAACAACAAAACCGAAGTTTAGGAAATGGTCGAACCAACAGAATATAATACCGCTTGAAGAATTGCTTGCAGTGTAAGCATAATTAAAGGAGAGGTATATTACATATTCCCTTAAGAGGAGAAATTTTCGTGATCCTTCGAGGATGAACAGGGGTTTTGAAATGTGATGACAACTAGATCTGCGCTTATCCGCGTCTTATCTAAAAGTGCAAACATAATGCTACAGATTAAATGCTGAACTCCCTTGATATATTGATAAAGCTTTGACTGACACGCTCCTGCAAACGAAACGATATATCCTGCAGCGACCATCTGGTTAGCTATTCCGCTTAACGCACGCCTGAAACCCCCTTCATGTTAATGCTTCACGCAAAAACCTGGCTAATTGGTCAATATTGAGTGGCTTTGGCAGCCAGTCCGAAACAAACTGTTTCATTTCCGATTTCATTTCCGTGTCGCGGGGAAAACCGCTCATCAGTAACACTTTTGGCGGAGGGAATTGTTGTTGCAGCGCTTTTACCATCTCAAATCCGTCCATCTTGGGCATGACCACATCGGCTAGAACCAAATTGATTTGGTTGGGTTGGGTGCGGTACACGGTTAATGCGTCTTGCCCGTCCACGGCGGTGAGCACCCGGTAGTTAAGCGACTCCAGTACGGAGCGAGTCGCTTCCAGCAAAATCTGGTTATCCTCTACCAGGAGAATCGTCTCACCCTGCCCCTGGAGGGGGCCGGTAAGGAGTTCAGCAGTCTTGACGTCCGCTTCTGTCACCAACGCTGGCAGGTAAATCGTAAACGTTGTCCCCTCTCCCAGCCGGCTCTTAACCGTAATACAGCCCTCATGCTGCTGCACAATGCCATATACCTGAGCCAACCCCAGACCAGTCCCTTTACCTACCTCTTTCGTCGTAAAGAAGGGTTCAAAAATATGGGGCAGTACATCCGGGGCAATCCCGGTCCCGGTATCGGTGACAGCCAGCTTAATCCACTCTCCCGGCGCCATGCCGGTACAGGGCGGCGTTTCGTCAGCGCGCAATATCGAGCGGGACAGGTTGACATAGAGCGCCCCCCCCTGCGGCATGGCATCACGGGCATTGACCGTCAGATTGGTGACTGCCTGCTGCAGCTGTGTCAGGTCGGCGTTAACCATGTAATCACCCGACGAGAAAGCGAACTGGACCTGGATACGTTCCGAAATAGTGCGTTCTACAAACTTCAGCATCTCATTGAGGAGCAACTTCAAATCCAACGGCCGTGGTTCACGAACAGAGCGGCGGCTGAAATCCAGAATTTGCCGGGTCAGGTCAGCCGCGTGCATCGCTTGTTGATAAATGATTTGTAGTTTTTTCAGATCATTTTTCAATAAATTTTCTGATCTTTGCAACAGTTCGGAATAGAGGGTGATCACGGCCATTACATTGTTAAAATCATGGGCGATACCGGCGGCTAGCTGCCCCACCGCGGCCAGCCGCTCCTGCCGCACATGTTCCTCTTCCAACTGCTTGCGTTCGGTGATGTCTTCTTCAACGGCCACATAATGAGTGATGTTGTCACTTTGGTCTTTGACACCGGCAATGGAGGCCATACTCCAGTAGAGATCGCCATTCTTTTTCTTGTTGTGAAACTCGCCTCGCCATTCCCCCCCGGCAGTGATGGCATCCCACAATTCCCGGTAGACTTCTGGCGGATGTTCGCCCGATTGCAGTATACGTGGAGTTTGCCCGATCGCTTCGGCGGCGCTGTAGCCCGTCACCTGGCTGAACTTGGGATTGACATATTGAATGACGCCCTTAGTATCGGTAATCATCACCGAGACCGGGCTGTGCTCGATGGCCTTGTTGAGCTGCCGCAGCGCTTCCTCTGCCCGCACCCGCGCAGTGATATCGATCATTCCCGCAATCGCACCGGCATAATTGCCATCTTCATCCATCATTGGGGCTGTTTCTATGGTGACAATGATGCGATTACCATCTTTTCGTAAGAACTCAAAATCATGTTGTTCTGTAATGCCCTGCTTACGGCGCGCCACATTGCGAGTAGCAATTTCAACCCCACGCTCGTCCATAAAAGAAAACAAACGTTTACCCATCATTTCATCAGCAGAATATCCCAGCATTTTTGCCATGCTCGGGTTAACAAATGTCGTAAAAGAATCTTTGTCGATCACCCATATGCCTTCTTGTGCCAAATTAACTAATTGGCGGTATTTTTCTTCACTTTCCCGCAGCGCCTCCTCCGTCCGCACCCGCTCGGTGATTTCCTGTTGGAGATGCTTATTTGCTTTTTGCAGTTCAACCGTGCGCAGTTGTACTTCTTCTTCCAGGTGTAACCGGTATCGCGCCAGTTCGTCTTCATCACGCTTGCGTTTCAGCGCGTTTTCGATAGTGATAGGTAATAGCAACAAATAATCGCGGGCTGTATCCTTGACCAGATAATCATATGCGCCAGCTTTCATAGCCTGTACCGCAGTGTTAGCGTCTGCTGCCCCTGTCAAAAAGACAGTGGGAATTTGATCCATCTGTCCCTGGAGTTCCAACCCGGTGCCATCGGGCAGACTTTGATCAAGCAACACCAGATCAATGCCCCCCTGGCCCAGGCGTTCTTGCGCAGCAGCGGCCGTTTCGGCAAATTCAAGGGTATAAGGCAAATTCCCTGCCCTGAAGGCGCGTTCCACCGCCATGCGATCCAAGGCATCGTCCTCTATCAGGAGAATATAAATCATCTGCGTTTCATTCATCGACTCATCTTCCCATAAAATTGTAGTAATCGGTCACTCCCCTCCGGAGACTTTTGAAGTTTTGTTGTCCAATGTGATTGCATACTCGACTGCAAAACTTCAAAAGTCTTTTAGGGGGCTGACCGGTTACAAATTGTAGTTGGGTCTCAAACTCTGTTTTCATTTTGCTCAAGGCGTAAGCATTCACTCCCCCCTGGAGACTTTTGAAGTTTTGACGCCATATGTAATTGTGTGCTCGACTGCAAAACTTCAAAAGTCTATTGGTGGCTGAACGGTTACCTCAAGGCAGTTCGCTCAACGTCCAATACAAATCAAATATCTGGATCGCCCGCACAAATTTCTCGAAAGTCACCGGTTTGACCAGGTACCCAGCCACGCCGTTCTGAAAACTCTGCTGAATGTCAGCATCGTTATCCGAGGTAGTCAAGACTATGACCGGGATGTGGCGCAAATCCCGGTCAGCCTTGAGAATAGACAGCATTTCCAACCCGCCCATGCGCGGCATTTTGAGATCCATCAGGATCAGGGTCGGGCGGGGTGAAGAAGCTGGCTCCGCAAATTTGCCCTCATGCCGTAAAAATGCCAGGCCCTCTTCCCCATTGCCGACCACATACAAAGGATTGGTAACTTTGTTCTGGGCAAAGGCTCGCTTTACCGCCATCACATCAACCGGATCATCTTCGACCAATAAAACACTGTTTTGCGATCTCACGAAAATCTCCTATTTTGTCTTAGGCCAGGTAAAACGGAATATAGATCCCTGTCCGGGGACACCTTGTGATTCAACCCAAACCTTGCCGCCATGCTCCTCGACAATTTTGCGCACCAGCGCCAGACCAATGCCGGTACTTTCGACATCCTGGTTGGTTTGCAGGGATTGGAACATCTGGAAAATACGCTCGTGGTGGCGCGGTTCGATTCCCAGACCGTCATCACGGACGGTGAATTCCCAAAAATCACCCTGATCGCGGCCAGAAATCTCTACCTTTCCCTGTGGCCCAGGGTGATGGTTGACCGCATTGCTGATCAAATTCTGGAAGACCTGGGTTAGATGAAGTTCATCTGTTTGCAGCCGGGGCATTTTTGTGGTCACGTTGATCCGGATGCCTTCAGGCGGGGAGGCGGTGTCTATGACGCGCACCAGTAAAGTGTTTACATCAACCACAATCTCCGGGTTGCGCACCCGGCCAACCCGCGAGTAATCCAATAATCCATTGATCAGGGCGTCCATGCGCTGCACCCGCTCGCGCAGCAGGCGCAGTTGTTCGATCTGCTCGCCTTCCAGTTTGCCCTGCAGGTCTTCTACTAACCACGTTGAGAGGCTGGCAATCCCCCGTAAAGGTGTTTTCAGGTCGTGGGATACCACATAGGCAAAGGAAGAAAGTTCCCGGTTACTGTGGGTCAATTCATCACGCGCTTGCGAGAGCTGCCTGACCATAGCGTTGAAAGATTCCGCCACCTGGCCGACTTCATCTAACTGGCTGATGGGTACATGCGTAGACAGATCGCCAGCGGCAACTTTACGAGTGGCGCGTTCCAGTTCGTTGAGGGGCTGCACAAAGTTGTGCGTCAGCGGGGCCACAATGATTGCTCCAGCCAGAAGGGCTAACCCTAAGCCCATCATCAAATTCGTGCGAAGCTGGGATATACCGGCAAAGGCTTCAACTACGTCCTGCTTTACCACAATGCCCCAGCCGGTCTCCTGGATAGGCCGGTAAGCGGCAATCACCTGAACGCTACGATAGTCAGGCGCTTGAATGGCGCCTGATTGCCCGGCCGTAGCCCCGATCATCGGTCTGGCGGCTCCCCCACTAATGGGTAATGGCTCAAAACTGCTAACATCTGAGGCAAAACGCCGCGGCGTCAGAAAATGAACCTCCTCGCCCCGGCGGACACCCAGAACGGTTTCGCCGGTACTCCCCAGGCCAGTGTAATCCCCGGTAATCGAAAGTAAAGCTCTGGCATTATAGCGGTGGATCAGCACCGCCACGGTGTTGTCCTGACCGTCGTTTAGCGGCATGGATAATTCAATATAGATCGTGCCCTGGTCAATGAATGGATCAGAGATAGATGGACGCACGACTCCATTCATAAATACGGGGGTTTTAGCCACTATCCGCCCTTCATTGGCAGTATTTGTCGAGATAATCACTTCGCCGGAAAGATCAACGATATCGGCCCATTCCAGATCGGAGTGGATTGGCTGTTCACGCTTCATGGAAGCCGCCAGGATAGATTCCTGGCGAATACGATCCTCGCCGCTGGCGGCCAGCATGGCCGTGGTCTCTGCGGCCAGGTTGGGATGGGCAAATGAGAGTAAATTATTTTTATAATTCTCAAGCTGAATTTTGATAGCTGTCTGGCGGGCGGTTGCCAGCGCCTCCAGGCTGGCAATGCCTTCGACCTCAATGGTGCTGCGGGTGATCCGATAAGCGATCACTCCGACAACCAATGTAAGTATCAACAAGAGCGCTAATGACAAGACTGTGATTTGAGTAGACAGGGAATTGAATGGAAGTCGGATCCTCACGTTGCCCTCCTTATGATTTTTTAACCTGCAATTAATGGATCAGTCGCTGCACTTTCTCAGTCGAAAAGGGGGTAACATCTATGCTCTGGTGGCACGCCATCTCTTCTGCCTGTTAGCGGAAAGTAGTGAATTTACCGGCCTTGCCCTTTTCTTTTTTCATATCAGATTCCTCTGTAAGTTGATTGGAAATTGACGGAAATGTGTAGCAGTGAAATTCAACCGTTCCCTCATTCATGCAGTATACATCAAAAATTTGGGCATGGTTCAAAACTCGGTTTTGCATCTTTGCAAATCGGCTTTGCGTTCGGCCACCGCTGTGCATTGCAAATGCACGGCGGAGACGAAAAACCCGTTTTCAACGGGTTGAAATGCGCACAAACTGGGTCTTTAGCGCGTTTCAACGCACTTTTGGTATTAGATGTGGATTGTAAATCCACATCTAATACCAAAAGATGATTTTGTCAAAAATGAACCACGCCAAAATTTGTTTGGGTCTCTGGGATTTCGCGTGGTTAGTTCACCGGGTGGTTAATTTTTTGACACGAATGGCACGAATTTTCACGAATTTTCTTATTATTTGCGTCATTCGTGTTATTCGTGTCAGGTTTTTTCCTCGACCCCGCGAAATCCTAAAGAACCATTTGTTTTTCTGGGAAATCGGATGCTATGAACACAGACGGTCAGTTAGCGCTTAATCGCCATCTAATCCCGCAGCGACTTCCGCTAACAACAAAGATTTCCCCTTTTGCTTTGCCGTGGCGACCTGTTTCACAGAAAGTTGATCCTTCAATTCAATAATCAAGGGTTCGATTGTCTGTTTGGTTTCAACTCTAGTGGCAGAATTGTTTTCAACAAGGGTCATTAACTCAAGCGCGTACATTTGCTGACCGGCTTTGGCCGCCAGTTTTGCTATTCCCGCAATCGCATCAAGGACCATAGCAAAAGACTCCATTTCTAGTCCGGCGCGGATGGCCGCCTTGAAATTTATGGCCGCTGTTGTATCGTCTCCCATTGACTCGCAAATATGACCCAGGTTGTCATAGGCCATTCCCACACCAAATTGATCGCCTAATTCTTGAAACAACGCCAGGCTTTCTTGATAATATTGTCTGGATTTGTCATACTCTTTCAGGTGTCCGGTGACAATTCCCAAACTGTTCAGCAAGTAAGGTAAGATAAACCGGTAATCAATTTCGCGGCATATTTCCATCGCCTGGGTAAAATAGGTTAGGGCTTCATCATACATTTTTCCCCCAACGGCGCAGTTGCCCAGGTGATTGTAGCTTCGGGTCAGCCCAAATTGGTCGCCAATAAGTTTGTGGATTCGAAGCGATGCCTGAAGAAGCGATTTAGCCTCCGCCAGCCGACCCTCGTGTCGGGCAACTACGCCTAAAATATCCAGGCTCTTGGATTCTTCAAACTGATTGCCGCTTGTCTGGGCAACAGTTAATCCTTTCCCGGCATGTTGTTTGGCTTGCGTAAACTGTCCGCGAGACATGGCGATGGCTGCCAGGCCATTGAGCGGGAAAGCAGTTTCGGCTGGCGTATTTAGCTTTTCAAACAGGGCCAGGCTTTCTTTGAATAATTTTTGCGCCAGTTCGTACCGGCCAGAACGGTGAATAAATGCGCTTTGATACCCCAGAAGACGGCCGTACACCACTCCCGTCCCATTCATTGCCTCTGCCGCTCTGGTGAACATGCTTTCCCCATCTTGAAACCAGCCGCGAATATCAAAAAACAGGGCAATCGTTCTCATGGCCCGGCTGATTTCTGCCTCTTTGCGGCCCAGAACCGCCCACTGCCAGCCGGCCCGAATGTTGTCAATTTCGGCGCTAATCCGGGACAGCGCTTCTAATTGCTGCCCCCCTTTGAGGCGGGTTCCCCATTGTTGGAGGAAGTCAGTCACCCAGGCGCAGTGCCGGTCGTGGACGGCCGTTTCCAAGTCGGGGAGCGCCTTTAATTTTGCTGCGGCGTATTGGCGCAGCAGCTCGTGCATCTGATAACGGCCGTCCCCATCCCGCTGCAGTAACGATTTATCAACCAACGCACCCAGGATAGGAGCGGGAACCCGCGTCGCCTCTGCTATAAAGCCACCGCGAAAAACAGATAATTCAATAAAAGCGCGCTGTTCTTCTGGTGATAACAGCCGCCAGGAATATTCAAATGTTGCCCGTAAACTGCGATGGCGGGCAGGCACATCGCGCCGGGCCGTTGCCAGCGCGTCCAGGCTGCTCTGGATCGCCTGCAAGATGTCAGCGGTAGTCATCTGCCGCGCCCAGGCTGCCGCCAACTCAATCCCCAACGGCAGTCCTGATGTCAGGCGGCAGATAGCGGCTATAGCCGCCAGGGTCCTTGGCCCCGCGCCCAATTTGGGCTGCACTCGCCGGGCGCGATCTAAAAATAATTTAACGGCGTCGTACTGGGCCGGATCGTCTTTGCTTTCGGTAGAGGGGAATTCAAGCCCATCCAAATCAATAAGCTGTTCCGCCTGCAAGCCGGCCGGCTGGCGGGACGTCACCAGTAAGACCACGTCGGGCGCCTTTTGCAGCAAGCCAACCAATAAATCGAGGGTTGCCGGAGAATGACCATTCCCCAACAACCCCTCAAAATTATCCAATACCAGCAGCAGTTCCTTTTCCCGGACATAGTTGAGCAACTGTTCCTGGGCCGGTTTGGCTCCAGCCAGGGGCAGCCCCAGCGCCGCTGCCAGCGCCGGCGGCAGGTGGTCGGGGTCGTCCAGCGCGGCCAGGGGGATAAAAAAGACGCCATCCTCAAAATTGTAAAGCGCCTCCGTCATTACCTGCAGCGCCAGCCGGGTTTTACCGCTGCCGCCTGGCCCTGTCAGCGTCAACAGCCGGCATTGTGGATCTTGTAAATAATCGGCCAATTGTCGTCGTACTTGTTCACGGCCGTAAAACGGAGTCGTTTGCGCCGGGATATTGTGGCGGGGAGATAAAGGGCGCGGCAGGGATGCGACAACGATGTCATGCCCGGCTGCATACCCGGCCTTAATTTGCTCATAAAGCGCAGTCGTCTCCGGCCCTGGCTCTACCGCCAGTTCCGCCGCCAGCCGCTGCCGACATAATTCATACTGCGCCAGCGCCGCGCCGCGCCGACCTTCCCAGGCCGACAGCGCCATCAACTGCTGGTAAGCGGATTCCAGCCAGGGAGCCAGCAACACCTGCTGCTGCGCGTATTGGCGTGCCAGGGCAAACTCGCGGCGGCGGGTGTGGTAACGCGTCAAATGGTACAATCCCTCTAGCGATTGCTGATGCAGCCGCTCCCGATTCAACATCAGCCAGTTTTCAAAAGCGCCGCTGCCATCGACAAGCATCCCGGCTAAAAAATCCCCCCGGTACAGAGATGCTGCCTGCTGCATCCGGTCGGCGCAGCTTTGGCAGCTTTCACGATATTTGTGGCGATGAGTTTCGCAGGCGGCCATCAAAGCGGCAAAGTGTTCCACGTCCAGGTGAAAATCACTGCTACGGTTAAATTGAACGCTGTTTCGGGTCACAGTGAGGTAGGGCGGCTCCACATCCCGATTTCCCAACACTTTTTGCAAATTAAACAAGATGTCGCGCAAGTTTTTGCGGGCAACGCTTACAGGTTGGTCCGGCCAGAACATCTCCGCTAGTGGCGGACGGCCGTGCGGCCGTTCCGATTCCACAACCAGATAAGCCAGCAGCGCCGCCGCCTTGCGTGAGACAAACCCGGTGACAGGTTCATCGTCCAGCGTTACGAATAATTGACCGAGTAAGGAAATGGCGAGCATCAAAATTTCTCCGCAGTGGGGCGATTTTGATAATTATACTCACTTTTTGGCCGGGGGGACGATAAAGCCTTCACATTCTCTCTCTAGGTTATTTGTACTATTCGAGCCGGTTTAGCTGCCTTCCTCGACGTTTTCTCGACGATTAGGGGTTAGAATAAATAAAAAGTCTAGATAAGCGATTATTTTTATCTCTCATTTAACTAATCAACGTGGCCGAAAAATTACCCCCCTCCCCCTCCGACACATCCCCCTTCCGATATACCGCCTACCTGCTGCGGCTGTGGCCGGCTGATGCGCAGGCGGGGGGCGTCTGCCGGGCGCACCTGGAAAATCCGCGCACCGGGGAGCGGAGAGGCTTCTCTTCGTTGGCGGCGCTGGTCGCTTTCTTGGAGGAGGAAACCGGGGAGAAGGTTTTACCGGCAGATGGCGCAGGGGGAGACACGGCCGCAGCCCCCAGATGACGCCGCCATTTCATTTGGGTGTGTTTATGAATGGTAGGGGCGGGACAGGCGGGTAATACCTTTGCTATGCAGAATGGCCTCATCTCCCGCCTGTCTCGCCCGAAAACGCCGTAAATGGGCGAGTAAATGGGCGAGATGGCGCGGAGAAAACGTTCTTTGCTTCGGCGGAGATGATACCGCGCCATCCCGCCCCTGCAGCGGGTTTTAAGGAAATGAAACACACCCATTTCACTTTTTAGAGGGTAGTACATACGAACAGTTTCAACCTATCTGATAACAGGAGATTCCTCTTATGAAAAGAAAATCTATTATCTTGTTTCCGATCTTTGTGATGGCGCTGGCGTTGATGTGGGCGTTTGCGGGGATGACGGCCGTTTCCCGCACCGTCCGCGCCGCTTCCGATTTTTACGTGGCCACCACCGGCAGCGACGCCAACGACTGCCTCTCCCCGGCCAACGCCTGCGCCACTCTGGCCGGAGCCGCCGGCAAAGCGGCTTCTGGGGATACCATTTACATCGCTGCCGGAACCTACAACAACACCAACGTCACCCTAT
>JAJRYT010000032.1 GCA_024275635.1 Chloroflexota bacterium
ATTCCGTATTCCGTATTCCGTATTCCGTTGTCCGTTCACGGTTCACGGTTTACGGAATACGGATTACAGTTCACGCTGCCACGCCGTACAGCGCTTCACGTCGCTCGGCCCAGGGTAATTCTTCCAATTCCAACATGCGTGCGTCGCCGGAACGGCCGTATTTATCCGGGTTATATTCCGGTAAGCCCAACGCTGCCCGTTTCTTGTCAATATGATCCAGCGTCGCCTGAATCATCTCATCCGGGTCGAGAATAAACTCCAGCTTACCGCCATAAATATCTTCCCAGCCTTTGCTGATGAGATGGGAGACGAGATCGCTGTCCGCCACCCGATCGGGCATACCGCTCACCGGCGAAGCGCCGCCAAAAATGACGTAAGCGCCAGAAGCCACACAATAGACGCCGATGGATAGCGCTTTCTCGCTCATCCATTCAGGAGCCAGGCCGACCGCCGGAACCTGGTCGATATCGTCGCCCAGGCCGCCCTCTTCCACGATTTGCGTTAGCACCGTCAGGATGCGCGTATTGTCCACGCACGATCCCATGTGCAGCACTGGCGGGATGCCAATCGTCTCACAAATCTCGCGCAAACCGGGGCCAACCTGATCCAGTCCCGCTTCGCCCAGCAACAAGCCCAACTTGGCGCTGGCAATCGCCCCGCAGCCTGTCTCCACAATCAACACGTCCTGCTTTAACAACGCTTTGGTAACGTAAGTGTGTAAATAATCATGCTGACTGCGCGGATTATTGCAGCCCACAATGGCCGCAATGCCGCGAATCCGGCCCGACATCACCGCGTCATTCAACGGCCGGAACGACGAGCGATAGCTGCCGCCCAGCATGTAGTTGATGTACTCATGGGAGAAACCGGGAATCAAATTTTCGCGCACATCGGGAATTTGCGTCTCGCCGCGATTCTTATAATTGTCAATCGCTTCCTTCAAAATAGTTTTAGCGATGGTCAGCGCCTCATGCTCGTCAAACTGGATGTGCGTTGCCCCCTTGATTTTCACTTTGGGCGACGTGGTGATGATTTTGGTGTGGAAATTGGCGGCCAGCCCGACCAACGCCTGCATGATGCACTGCACATCCACCACCATCGCTTCCACTGAACCGGTGAGGATAGCCAATTCTTGCTGCAAGAAGTTACCGGCAGCAGGGATGCCCTGCCGCATTAAAATTTCATTGGCCGTGCAGCAAATGCCGGATAAATTCACGCCGTCGGCTCCGGCCGCTTTGGCGTACTCAATGATTTCTGGCGTTTGCGAAGCGGCTACAATCATCTCGCTCAGCGTCGGTTCATGACCATGCACGACGACGTTGACCATGTTTTCCTTGAGGACGCCCAGGTTGGCTTGCCCCAGCAAGGGCGCCGGCGTGCCGAACAAGATATCGGAGATGTCTGTCGCTAACAAGCTGCCGCCCCAGCCATCGCCCAAAGCGGTGCGGATGGCGTGCTGCAAAATATGTTCTGGGTCCTGGTCGTCGCCGATGTGGGTGCGATGCAGCGCCTCGACCACTTCGCGGTCAATGCCGCGCGGGATGACGCCCTGTTTTCTCCAAATCTTCTGCCGCTTTTCCGGCGCGCGTTTGACCAAAACCACTTCGCCCTTTTGCTGTCCAAACTGGGCAATGTACAGGTCAGCCAAATCGTTGACAATTTCTTTGGGGGCGCGTCCCTCGATAGGAATGTTGTAAATCTGGGCGATGGCGCGTAATTTAGCCACGTCGCGGATGACGTACCCTTCGGCTTCGTCGTTGGCGACGGCTTTAAGAGTGAAGGCCATGTCACGGCCGTGATCGGAATGCGCCGCTGAACCAGCGGCAATCGCCCGAATTAAATTCCGGGCTTGAATGGTGTCAATCGTCGCGCCGCAGACGCCGGTAGAGCCATCTTTAGTCAGACGGCACGGCCCCATGCCGCAAATTTTACAACACATCCCGTCAGCGCCGATGGGGCAGGGAGCCATGTCGTCGGCCCGGCTAAAGGCTGTGCCAATGCCCAACTCGTCAGCCCGGATGAGCATTTGCTGGGCGGCGGGATCAATGCTGCGTTCTTCGGGGGTTCGTTTCTTTCTAGCCATTATTTCCTCCGTTGTCGGTGTTCCGTATGCCGTGTTCCGTGTTCCGTATTCCGTGATGTTTACGGATTACGAATTACGATTCTCTGATCGGTCCCATGCCGGGACAAGGCCACAGGGGGCGGCCGGAATAAGTTACTTGCTGGGTAAAACCGACTGACTTTCCGGTTTGTTCAAAAGCGGCCGTATGACGGAAAAAGGTTTCACCATTGCTTTTCGTAGCGGGAACGGCCGTTTCGGTTGGCATGGGCATCTCGCCCAGGTAGCCGGCTTCACCAAGCACAGTTTCAATCTGCTCAGGGGGAGTCTTCGTTTTGTCATATTGGATTTCCACAATACGAAAACTACTGCTGGCGTAAACATCTTCCACGCCGGCCAGGGCTAAAAGGAGATTTCTTACTTCAACGACGTGATGATCGCCATACATACTGGGAAGTTCAAGAGTCAGGTGGGGCACAATGCTTTCCTCCTTCAGAACGGATCGTTCACAACTGCGCATTTTTTGAGACTAGAGGTTAGAGAGTGGAGACTGGCCAATTTGCAGTCTTTAATCTCTGCTCCATCGCCAAGTTATTTGTGAATGTTTCCTATATAATTAAACAGGCTAAAAATATTGTAGTGCAGGCTCCGATGACATGTATCGCGGTGTAGGTTCCGATGACATCAGGGCGGCTTCCAAGTGTACAGTAATGATCCCTAATGCAAGCCTTTTGGTGCAAGTGATGAACACCACGATTAAATATGACAAATGTCACTAATAATGGGGGGAGGAAGTGAAGGAGGGGGGGCGCTCCTTATGAATTCTCCATTTTTAGCTGGTAGGATTGAACCAATCTAATAAGGTAATATCGCACAAGCCGGCAGGGAATTGTATACAGATAGGGGAAACACGGATAACAACGGAGGGAAATCGGTGTTTTCCCATCCGTGTATATCAAACGATGCCGTCTTATTCGGGTGAGTTTTGCGCCACTGCCTAATAATCCTTGGGGCTCGTTCAAAATCAACTTTGCAGTTTGCTGGTAATTGGTAATTGAGTAATTGGGTAATTACCAGTTACCAATTACCTGGTTACAACTTTTCAAACGCCAAAGTTATAAACGAACGTGCCCTTAAGCGCGGTTGTAGGCAATGAATAATTGGCCCAGCCCGTCCAGACCGGCGGGATCGTAGTAGAGGGTGTGGAGGGTCATGGTAACGGCCGTTTCCAATAACGCTCCCTCTACAATACTGGCAAACGGGCTGCCCCCCAGGATGCGGCCAGCATGAGTCAAATACAGCCGATCCAGCACATTATCCGCCAGCAGCATGTGCAAAATCTTTGGCCCGGCGGCGGAGTAGATCGCCTGATAGCCCAGGTCACTTATTGCTTGCACCAGACGCGCTCCGGATACCTGCGTTTCCCCGGCCACAATCACCTGTCCCGCTTGCGCTTCAATCTCGCGCACGCGGGCCGGGGCCGGGTTGGCTTTGGTGAAGACGACAACCTTGCGGCCAGCGGCGGTGAGGACGTCGGGGATGGGAAAATTTAGACTGCCGCTGATGATGGCGAGGTCCGGCTGGGGTTTCAGCCCGCGTTCTTCGCGCCACTGGCGCAGGTCGGCAAAGCGGGGATTGTCCACTTGCAAGATTTCCTGCGCCCGCCCCTCGGCCCAATCGCGCAGGTAACGGCCGCTGCTGATAATCAAATCCGCCTGTGCCGCCAGCTCCTGGAACAGCCGCCAATCCCGTTCGTTGGCCGTCGCTTTGGGGACGGTCAGCCCCTGGCCGCTGGGATGCGGGATGGCGATACGGCCGTCCAGACTGACCACAAAATTGGCATACACAAACACCCGCCCCGACTGCCGCGCCACCTGCCGTAAATCATGAGCTAAATAGGCGCCGGGTAACGGCCGTTCTTGCACTGGCTGGGGGATTAATTGTTGAATCTGATCCATGCGCGTCAACTCCAAAATTCTGCGTCACAACTTATCCCGCAAAAAGCGGGCCATCAATTCATACAAATGACGGTTCGTGTTTTCGCCTTCTTTGATGGCGTGGGAACGGTTGGGGTAGGCCATCATCGTAAACTGTTTGTTATGCTTGATCAGTTCATTCACCACTGCTTCAAATGCCTGGTAGTGAACGTTGTCATCGCCCGTGCCGTGAATCAGCAGGAGGGCGCCTTCTAACTGATTGGCAAAAGTGATGGGCGAACCGTTTTTGAAACCCTCTTCGTTATCCTCCGGCAGCCCCATGTACCGCTCCTGGTAGATGGTATCATAAAAACGCTGATCGCTGACGGCAGCAATGGCGATGCCGGTGCGGTAAATGGCCGGGTATTTGAACATCAAATTCAACGTCATCGAGCCGCCGCCGCTCCAGCCCCAAACGCCGACTCGGGATGGATTGATGTACGGCCGTTCCGCCATCACAATTTGCGCCGCCTTCGCCTGATCATCCGGCCCCAGGATGCCCACCTGCCGGTACACGCACTTGCGCCAGACCCGGCCGCGCGGCGCCGGCGTGCCCCGATTGTCCAGACTCATCACCAAGTAGCCCTGCTGCGCCAGAAACGTATGCCATAAAGTCCGCTTGTCGCCCCAGCGATCCACCACTGTCTGGTTAGCCGGTTCGCCATACACATAAAACAACAGTGGGTACGACTGCGCCGGATCAAAACCGGGCGGTTTCATCAGCCAGCCGTCCAAATCCACCCCATCTTCGATGTTGACGCGAAAAAACTCGACCGGCTGCCGCTTCAGGGCCGCCGCCTTTTCATGGAGCGATTGATTCGCTTCTAATATGCGCACAGATTTGTGATCCGGCAGGGAGATGAGGGAAATGACCGGCGGCGTATCAAACGTCGAATAGGTGTGGAAGGCCCATTTCGCCCCCGGCGAGATCTGGTAGCTGTGTGTGCCAGGGGCATCAGTTGGGGAAAGGCGTTCGGCACGGCCGTTACCATCCAAATTAACGCGGTAAAGATAGCGCTGCGCCGGGTTGTCGGGTGAAGCGATGAAATAAACCCAGCCCGATGCCGGCTCAATCTTTTGGATACTGATGACATCATACTTTCCCGGCGTGAGCAGCGACATCTCCCCGCCGTCGCGGGCAACGCGGTACAGATGCCGCCAGCCGTCCCGATCACTCACCCAGGTGAACGCTCGCCCCTCATCCAGCCATTTCAAATCGTTGTGAACGTCTACCCAGGCGTCATCCTTCTCCGTGAGGATGACGCTGGTTGACCCATCGGCGGCATTGCCCAACATCACTTTGTTCTCGCTTTGCAGCCGGTTAAGCTGTTGGATGACGATCTGTTCCGAATTAGCCGCCCACGCCATTTTGGGGAGGTAATGCTGGCGCGGGTCGCCAGGGATATCCAGCCAGGTTGTTGCCCTGCCCTCAGCGCTGACGATGCCCACGCGGCAGGCGGCGTTGGTTGTGCCTACTTTGGGATAGGGTAGCGGAATAAGTTTTGGATACAGGCTGTCGGTGTTGTTGATCATGTAAAAGGTTTCGATACCGGTCGTATCGAACTGCCAGTAGGCGATGCGCGTCCCGTCGGGACTCCAGCTAAAACCGTCCCGCAAATGAAATTCTTCTTCATAGGCCCAATCGGAAGTGCCGTTGATGATGTGGCCGCCGCCATCGGTTGTGAGTTGGGTGATACGGCCGTCCCCTATCTGTTCCACATAAATATTATTCTGACACACATAAGCGACCGATTGGCCGTCCGGAGCGAATTTGGCGAACATCAAGGTGGACGGTTCGGCGTCGCTGCCCAGTTGAGTCAGCTGCCCGCTGGCCATCTCCAACACCCAATAATCACCGCGCGTGTTTTGCCGCCACACACGCTTGCTGTTGGTGAAGATGAGCAGCCGCGTCCTGTCGTCCGACCAGTGGTAATTTTCGATGAGGAGAGGTTCATCCGCACCTTCTGGCTGGAGTTGATTGGCCGCTACCAGGACGGTACGTTCGCCGCTGGCCGTGTCGTAGCGGATGATTTCTTTAATTTTTTCGTGGGCAACGGCCGTCTCCAGTGTCGTATAGCCATCATCGCCTAACCAACGGGCCGGGCCAAAGGGCTTGATTTTGAATTCATCTGAGTTGAACAAACGATCAAGGGTGAGGAGAGATTTATCTTGCATCGCGCCATTATACGGCGCAGCCGCCAGGGTGCAAAAGACTCCCAAAGCCGGTTGACGGCCGTTCCTCCTCCATGCTATACTTCCTCCTAATTAAAAACACAAAGACGTTGATTGGAAGTAGTAAACGGGGGCTTTGCCCCTTAGAGATCGTTGGTCACAGGCTGAAAGCCGGCGTATAAGACAAACCCCGTTGAAGTCGTCCATGAGTTTTTCTGACGAAAAGCGATTAGCTGATTAGGCAGAAACGGAAAAGCCCGTTATCGCTTCAATTGAGAGCCAGAACTTTGTTCATTCCTTATTGATAATTGCTCATTGTTCTGGAATCAAGGTGGTACCGCGTGAGAATTGACTCTCTCGTCCTTGACTGGATGAGAGAGTTTTTTTTTGTGGATTGATAAACGATGAGTGAAGATTAAAGAGCGCTGCGATCATTAGTCATTAAATCTTTACTTGAGGATAGATTATGAGCGAAATGCCCAAAGCTTACGATTTCAAGAATACCGAAGACCGCCTGTACCAATGGTGGGAAGAAAATGGCTGGTTCAAACCCGAAGCCCGCCCCGCCGATGCCAAACCATTCGTCATCGCCATCCCGCCGCCCAACGTGACCGGTGCGCTGCACATGGGACACGTGATGTTTGTCGCCCTGGAGGATTTGATGATTCGCCGCGCCCGGATGCAGGGACGGGCCGCCCTCTGGGTTCCCGGCACCGACCACGCCGGTATCGCCACGCAGCTGCAGGTGGAAAAGATGCTGTTACGTACCCTGGAAGAGACGCGGGAAGAAATTGGGCGTGAGCGTTTCCTGGAACATACCTGGGAATGGAAAGAAAAGCATGGCAGCTACATCACCGGCCAACTGCGCCGCCTGGGGGCAAGCTGCGATTGGGATCGGGAACGGTTCACGCTGGATGAAGGGCTGTCGCGGGCGGTGCGCGAGGCGTTTGTGCGGATGTACCGCATGGGTCTTATCTACCGCGCCGAGTATCTAGTGAACTGGTCGCCGGGGCTGCAAACGGCCGTTTCCGACCTGGAAGTGGAATACAGCGAAGAACCCGGCTTCCTCTACTACTTCAACTATCCGCTGCAGGGCGGCGGGCAGTTGCCTGTGGCGACGACGCGGCCAGAAACGATTTTGGGAGATACGGCCGTTGCTGTCCATCCCCATGACCCGCGTTACCAGGAATACATTGGCAAGACTGCCCTCGTCCCCATGCTCAACCGCGAAATCCCCATCATCGCCGACGAATATGTAGACATCGAATTTGGCGCTGGCGCGCTCAAAATTACCCCCGGCCACGACCCTAACGATTTTGAGATTGGGCAAAAGCATGGTCTGCTCGTCATCAACGTCATGAACAAAGATGCCACGATGAGCGCCGCCGCCGGACCGTATGCCGGACTGGATCGCTTTGAATGTCGCCAAAAACTGTGGGCCGACATGCAGGCAGCGGGCCTGACCATCAAAAAAGAAAACTACACCCTCAACGTCCCCCGTAGCCAGCGCGGCGGCGAAATCATCGAACCGCTGGTCAGCCGCCAATGGTTTGTAGACGCTGAACCGATGGCTAAGATGGGGTTAGCGGCCGTCCACAGCGGGCGCATCAAAATCGTCCCCGACCGCTTCGTGAAGGTGTGGGATAACTGGCTGCAAAACATCCGTCCCTGGTGCATCAGCCGCCAACTGTGGTGGGGCCACCGCATCCCGGTCTGGTACTGTGACGACTGCGGCCATGAAACCGTCGCCCGTACCGACCCGACAGC
The DNA here is from genome assembly GCA_024275635.1 of Chloroflexota bacterium. GTDB lineage: Bacteria > Chloroflexota > Anaerolineae > Promineifilales > Promineifilaceae > JACKCC01. Next base: position 7,975 of record JAJRYT010000032.1, read on the forward strand.
CTGCGAAGCGTGTGGCAACGTCCACATCCAGCAGGACCCCGATGTGCTGGACACCTGGTTTAGCAGCGGCTTGTGGCCGTTCTCCACGTTGGGCTGGCCGGATAACACGCCTGATTTACAGCGATTTTACCCCACCGACGTGATGGAAACGGGGTACGACATCCTCTTCTTCTGGGTGGCGCGGATGGTGATGTCGGCGGCGTTGTTCACCAACGATATTCCCTTCCACACCGTTTATTTGCATGGATTGGTGCGGGATGGAAACGGCCGTAAAATGTCCAAATCCTACGGCAACGTCACCGACCCGCTGGATGTAATGGCCGAATATGGCACCGACGCGCTGCGTTTCACGCTGCTCACCGGCGGTACGCCCGGCAATGACCTCAACCTCTCCCTGGATCGCGTCGCCAGCAACCGCAACTTCGCCAATAAAATCTGGAACGCCGCCCGCTTCGTCACCCGCAGCCTGGACAAGGCCGCCAAGCGTGACAAACCGACTCAACCCGTTTACAGCGACGCCGACAAATGGATTCTCACCCGCCTCAGCCAGATCATCGAAACGGCCGATCGCCTCATGGACAACTACCAGTTCGGTGAAGCGGGGCGGCAGGTGTACGATTTCCTCTGGGGCGACTTTGCTGATTGGTATGTGGAACTGGCCAAAGTGCAGTTAGGGCTGGGCGGGGCGGCTGCCTGGACAACTCTCTCCGTCCTGCGCCGCGTTCTCGACGACAGCCTGCGCCTGCTCCACCCCTTCATCCCGTTCGTGACTGAAGAGACCTGGCAGCAGATCAAACAAGCATTTACTGCCGCCGACTTGGACATCGAACCGGACGGGGGCTGGCCCGAAGCGCTCATCATTGCCGACTGGCCGCAGGCAGGCGCACAAGATGCCGAGTCGGCCGCTGATTTTGAGCAGTTACGCGAGTTAGTGCGCCGTATTCGCGCCGCTCGCGCCGACAACAAGGTGGAACCGGCCAAACGCATCGCCGCCACGCTTGCCGCCGGGGAGCAGGCCGCCTTTTTCGCCGCGCAAAAACCGATCCTCGCTTTTCTGGCGCGGCTGGATGAGGAACAGTTGGCAATTGGGGCAACGGCCATTGCCCCCGAACAGGCGATTACACTTTCCCTGGGACAGATCGCCTGTTACCTGCCCTTAGCGGGCATGGTTGACTTGACCAAGGAGAAGGAGCGGCTGGCGAAGGAATTAGCCAACCTGGAGCGGCAAATCAAGCGGATCAACGACCTGCTCAACAGCCCCTTCGCCCAAAAAGCGCCGCCAGATGTTGTCCAAAAAGAGCGCGATAAGTTGACCAGATTACAAGCCAGCTGCACGGAGGTGACGGAGCGGCTGGCGGCATTGTAGCTGCGAACTCGTTTCCCGCCCTGCGCGCGCAATCATTTCGAGCCAATTGCCTGGGCAACGGCCGTTGTCACCTGTTTCGTCGTAAACGGTTTTTGCAGCCAGCCCACGACCCCTTTTTCCAACATCTGTCGATTTTGTCCTTCAAGCGGATAGCCGGTAATGACGATGATCTTCAGCCAGGGCGCCCGTTCCTTCAATGCGGCAAACAACATATCGCCGCTCATGACTGGCATGACCAGGTCGCTGATCACCAGCGAAATCCTTTGGGGGGTTCGGTCGTACAATTCCAGCGCCTCGCGGCCATTTTCTGCCGCGATCGTTTCATACCCTGCCGCCGCCAGCACCTCGCAAATCGCCAGCCGGGTGGGGGCATTGTCCTCAACCACCAGAATCGTTTCCCCGGCGCCGCGAATCAGTTCAATGGCATCGGCGGCTTTCGCTAACGCAGACGGCCGTTCTGCCAACGGCAGGTAAATTACAAACGTCGTCCCGACTCCCACCTGACTGGAAACATCAATAAACCCATCATGCTGCTTTACAATGCCATAAACCTGTGACAACCCCAATCCGGTGCCTTTGTCCGGTGATTTCGTAGTGAAAAATGGCTCATAAATATGGGACAGCGCCGCCTTATCAATACCACACCCGGTATCCGTTACCGCCAGCGTCAACCACTCCCCAGCCGTCATACCAGATATCGGCGCCGCCGCCTCATTCACCAAAGAGAGCCGGGAAACTGAAATCGTCAGTTTACCTCCATTCACCATCGCATCCCGCGCATTCAGGGCCAAATTCATCAGGATTTGTTGAAACCGGGTCGGATCCACATTAATGATATAGTCACTATTATCGTAAACTAGGCGGATGTCAATATTTTCCGGCAGGGTGCGTTCCAGGAGTTTATACATTTCCTTTAAGAAAGGAAGAATATTCAACTCCTGGCGTAACAGTACCGATCGGCGGCTGAAATCCAACATTTGCCGGGTTAAATCGGCCGCCCGGTTGGCCTGTTCCTCGATGGTTTTGACATAACGCTGGTGACGGGGCGATAAATCACCGGCCCGTTCCATCATTTGGGCGTACAGCACCACTGCGGCCATGATGTTATTAAAGTCATGGGCGATACCAGCCGCCATTTGTCCCACAACTGCCAGCCGCTCCTGGGCGGCTTGGTAATCTTGCCGCTGCCGTTCTTCGGTCACATCGCGCAGAACAACGATGCAGCCGACATGGGATGCGCCATCTTCGCCGGGGATGGGCACGGCCGTTACCTCAAACAACCGTTCTCCCTGCAAAGCCTTCACCTCATGCCAGGGCTGCCCGGCCGCTTGTTTTTCCAGTTCAGCTAACGACTTGTCCCCCAACTGGGTCAGCGTCGGCGATTCAGCGGCCAACAGCAAAGGCAGCGCTTCCTCTGCGGTTGGGTTGGACATGACGATGCGGTGTTCTCCATCCAGCAGCAGCACCCCTTCCGGCAAATGGGCAATGACGGACGCCAATTCTTGCTCCCGCCGTTTGAGAGACAATTCCGCCTCTTTGCGCTCGGTGATCTCTTTCAGGCTGCCGTCGTAAAAAATAATTTCCCCGGCTTCGTTGCGAATAGCGCGGGCAATATCCTCGGCCCAAATCTGGGAGCCGTCATAGCGGTACAGTTGCACTTCCAGGTGGTAAATTTCATCACGACTCGCCAGTTCGGATTGCCATTCCTCCCGCAAATGGGCCGCAGCATAAAGGTCAACGGCCGTTTTCGCCAGCAGCGTTTCTTTATCTGGGTAGCCCAGCATCAGCGCCAGGGCCGCATTCACGTCCAGAATACGGCCGTCCGGCGTCGTTCGGTACAGACCAATCGGCACCCCCTCAAACAGACTGTGATAACGCGCCTCCGACTCCCGGGTAGCCGCTTCCCGCGCCAGCCGGTCGGTAACATCCTCAATCACCGTCAGCGTCCCCACTACCCGGTCGCTAGCCAGCAGCGGGGCAATGTGGGCGCGCTGCTGCATCTGCCGGTACGACGTTCGGTTGATTTTGGGCGGCATCGGCAGCAGGTAGCCGTGCATCTGCTGCGACAAAAAGACGACCTGTCCTTTCAGCGCCGTCTGATAATGTTTATCCAGTTCTCGTTCTGTTAGTTCGGGAAACAACGACAGCAAGTTCCGTCCCAGCGTATCATCCCGGCTCAGGCTGCTGTTGATCACCAGCCAATGATTCCAACTGACGATGCACAGCTGCGCGTCGGTGGTGAAGACACCCTGAGGCGCATACTCATTCAGCCAGCGGTAGGTTGTTTGCGCCAAATCAAAAGCTGTTGATGCCTTTTGCTCCATGATGCCTATTCCTCAAGAGGCAGATTCCAGGGCTTGCAACAGTTCAACCAGGGAAGTCACACTCATTAACACCACCAGGTAGCCGGAAAAATCAGAAGTCTCGATCCGAAAAGTGGTATATGCCAACATCGCATCTTTTAATCCCCGGTTCCCAATCGTCATCGAATGAATCAGGCCATCCAGGGCGTCCAGACGTATGTGGGGGACGGAAAATGTGATCCGCTTTTCCAAAATGTCGCCAAAGGTAGACATGGTGGCGTTAAGCAGGATGTTGCCCACTTCGGTGAACACTTCCGCCGCCGATTCGTCCATTTGCTGACGGTCGCTGTCATTTCCGGCAATCAGGTTTACCAATGTCACCGCCCCCGGATAATCCAGCACAATCAGCGCCGTTCCATCCACCGCGCCGCCGAAAATCTGGTAAACGGCCGCCACGTCCCCGTGAATAAACGTTCCCATTGTCTGGGGTAGTTCTGAAGTCGCCAAAATTTGCACTTGAGGCACGCCTATGAGAACGCGCTCTTCAGATAAATCGGCCAGCGAAGACATCGCCCGCCCGGCCGCGATATTAAACAGTTCGGCCAGGTCTTCAGTTTGCTTGGTTGTCATCAGCATTTCCATCTCCTGCCAGGGCCAGATCAACCGCTTTCAGCACCTTGTCTGACTTAAAGGGTTTGGTTAAAAACCCCACCGCTCCGCCGGCCTTGCTCAGATCGCGAGATGTTTTTTGAATATCGGCCGTGGCAATTAATACCCGCGCCTTGGCATCCATTTCGATTAATCTATCCAGCACCTCAAAACCGGGGACCCCAGGCATGGTCAAGTCAAGCATCACCAGGTCATACGGGGCCAGCGTATATTGCTCCAGCGCCGCCATGCCGTCATTCACCAACGTTACCTCGTAACCGGCTTCAGTAAGCATTCGATCCAGCGTCCGCCGGGCCAGGCTGGAATCATCCACAACCAAAATTTTAGCCATTACACAACTTCCTCCATGATTTTAAGGGCCATTTTATCTAACGGGATTGCCTGGTCGCTCACGCCGGCTTCGACGACAGAGCGGGGCATCCCGTAAACAACGCAAGTCTCTTCAGCTTCAGTAAAAACAGCGCCGCCCCGCGCTTTAATCCAGACTGCTCCCTTTTCGCCATCTGATCCCATGCCGGTCATCACCACGCCCAACACGCGGCTGCCATACACGTCGGCAGAAGAGCGGAAGAGGACGTCTACCGAGGGGCGGTGCAGGGTGTCGAACGGCCGTTTATCCAAATGCGTAACCACCACCCCGTCCGCCCGCCGCCGCAGCGTCAGATGGCGTCCGGCCGGGGCCACCAAGACCCGGCCCGGCTCCACCACATCCCCTTCCCGCGCTTCCGTCACCGCCAAAGGGGATACGGCGTCCAGCCGTTGAGCATACATTTCAGTATAACCCAGCGGCATGTGCAGTACAATGGCAATCGGCGTCGGGAAATCGGCCGGGAATTGGGGGATGAGATATTTGAGCGCCTGTGGACCGCCGGTAGATATGCCGATGACGACGATGTCGGTCTGAGTCACGGCGCGGCGGCGGGGGGCAGTTGTTACCGCCGGCGGGGGTTCCATCGCGGCTGCCTTCTGTAAATGGCTCATGGAGATGGCGGCTGCCGATTTTACCTTCTCAATCAACTCCCCGGCGATCTCGTTAATCTTGTCTGTCGCCAGCGCCGTTGGCTTTTGCACAAAATCAACAGCCCCTAAATCCAGCGCTTCCAATGCCATCTCTCCCCGCTCGCTGGCGATGCTGATAACGACGACCGGCAACGGTTTCTGCGCCATCTGCTCCCGCAAAAAGCCCAGCCCATCCAGTCGGGGCATAATCATATCCAGCGTCACCACGTCCGGGTGCAGTTCGGCCGCCAGTTCCAGCGCCTCTTCGCCGTCCCGCGCCGCTCCCACTACCTCAATGAACGGGCTGCGCGAGAGCATCTGCTTTACCATCTTGCGCACAAAGGCGGAATCATCAACAACGAGGACTTTGATTAGCTGCTCCATGGGCCACTCCTGTTTCTTTGGTAATTTGTAATCCGTATTCCGTGTTCGGTTCACGGTATACGGCTCACGGTTTACGTTTCACGACTTCACATACACAAACGCGCCGCCAATCTCCCGCAGCGCAAAATCCGTCGTCAGCCGGAAGAGCGACTCCGAGGCGCCGATGAACAGATACCCCGGCGTGGGCATCCTGGCGAAGAATCGCTGCACCGTATTTTGCACAGATTCCGGCGAAAAATAAATGAAAACATTGCGGCAAAAAATGACCGGCGCCGCAAGTTCGGCCACATCAGCCTCGTCAACCAGGTTGGCTAACTGCCAGCGGATACGGCCGTGTATCTTCTCATCAATCCGCCACTGACGGCCGTTGGAACCGGGAACGGCCGTAAAATATTTCTCCTTCAATTTTGGGGGCAGGCTGCGAAATGATCGCCCACCATAAACACCTTGCCGCGCCTTCGTCAGCGCCTTCTGGCTGGCGTCGCTGGCGATAATTTCAATCGGCAGCCGCTCCAGCCATCTCGCCTCATTCAGCGCCAGGGCGATGCTCAACGGCTCCTCGCCGCTGGCGCAGGCTGCGCTCCAGATACGCAGGGTTTGCCTTGGATGCATCGATGCCCATTGAGGAACCACCTCGTCCACCAGCGCCTGCACCTGGTCAAATTCACGCCAGAAATATGTCTCCTGCACCGACAGCGCGTCTATCATCTGCCGCCAATCTGCTTCGTTATTGTCGTATTTGAGCAGATAGTACAAATCCATGAATGAGGCAAACCCGCGCTCAATCACCAGAGGGGATAATTTATCGGCCAACAGTTCCTTTTTCCCCGGCTCAAAAAAGATACCGGTGCGCTGGTGAATCAAATCGCGCAGCAGTTTGAAAGCGCTATCGGGCAGATTGAGGGTTTCGGAGAAAAAGTGCATGGCAAATAATTGTCAATTGATAATTGTCAATTGTCAATTGTCAATTCACTACTCCCGCCCAGAACGGCCAGGGCCGATTCTGCTGCCAGACGCACGGCCGTATCCTCATCTTGGAGCGCTTGCTTCAACTGCTCGGTGGCATAGGGATGTTTCATCCGGGCCAGCGCATCCACCACCGCCCGGCGCACAGCCGTTTTCTCATGCGCCAGCCCCCGCGCCACCCAATCGATTTGGGTTTCACCCAGGCCGGCCAGCGCCGCCACACACAATTCACGCCGCGCCGGATTGGCGGTAAAGGCGACCAGCGCCGCCACTGCCGCCGCCGTGCCCAATTCAGCCAGCGCCGTTAGCGCCGCCTGGACCACCGATTCATCCTCATCCGTTGCCGCCGTCCATTGCAGCGCGCCCGCTGTCCCTTGTCCGCCGCGCTGTTCCAGAGCCGAAATGGCGTGCAGACGCAGCTCCGGGCGGTCATGGCGCAGCGCCGACAGCAGCGGCGGCAAGGCGGCAGGATGGGCCACTTGCCCCAGTGCAGTGACGGCCGCCCGCGCCAGATCCGGCTCTTCCGCTTCAATGAAAGGGGCCAGAACGGTGACGGCCGTTACCCCGCCCAACGCTCCCAACCCTTCCATCGCCGCCACCCGCACCTGGAAAGCGGGGTCCGCCTGCGCCAGTCGGGCCAGCGGCTGCCACGCTTCCACAAAGCCGATCTGCCCCAGGACGCGGGCGGCAAAATAACGCACCCAGGTCGCGTCATCTTCCAGAGCGGCCAGCAGCAGCGGCCAGGCCGCTCGCGGCTCCACAAATACCAGCGCCCGCACCGCCGCCTGCCGCACCGAGGCTTCATCTTCGCCCAGAACGGCCGTCAACGTGGGCACAACCCGTTCATCCTCCAGGTAAACGATATTTTCCACCGCCGCCTGACGCACCGCCGCATCCGCATCCCGGCAGGCGGCAAACAACAAATCCACACATTCGTCGTAGCCAAAATAACCGGCAATACGCGCCGCCGATTCGCGCACACGCGGATTTTCATCTTGCAGCAGGTGGGCGGCGCGGGCGGGCATCTCCGGGTGGCCCAAGGAGTTGATGGCGCTGATGACCGCTTGACGCACGACTGCGTGGGGATGGCCCAGCAATTCTAGCAGCGGCTCAAAGGCGCGCCGGTCGCCGATCTGAGCCAGCGCGCCAGCCGTGGGCACGAGCAGATCGCTGTCAAAGGCCAGCAGTTTGATTAAAGCGGGCACGGCTGTTGGGTCGCCAATCCGGCCCAGCGCCAGAACGACCGTTTGCCGTGTCTCGGCATCCGGGTCTTGCAGGTGGGTAATGAGCAGATCGGTCACGTGATGGCCGTGCCGCACCAGCGCTTCCACCACTTCGCGCCGTGCCGCTGGCTGGCTGAGAATTTGGGCCAGCGCCCGCGCTGTCGTTGCTCCCTCCAGCCAGCCCACTACCCGCGCCAGGTCGGGCAGGCTGGCCGCCGGGGCATTGGGCAGAGCGTCCAGCAGTCGGGTCAGACCCGTCTCTGAGATGGCTTGCGCGGTCCGGTCAGCAATATGTGTCCCTTCGCCAAACTGGGAGTCGTAGCGGTCATAAACGGCCGTTAACGCGGCAGCGATCTCATTCACCGGCGCCTGTGGCTCATCCAGCAAAGCGGCCAGCGGTTCCACTACCTCTGTCTGTCCAACTGCTCCCAGTGTCGTCACTGCCGCCGCCCGCAGCAGCGGATCGGCCAGCAAAGGCACAACCTGGGATGCGACCCGCGCTTCGCCGATACGGCTCAACGCCTCCAGCGCCGGAAAAATCAGGAAAAAATCACCGGATGCCAGCAGTTGTCCCAACTGTTCCACTGCGCCAGCGGCGCGCAGACGGCCCAGCGCCTCAATGGCATGAAAGCGGACGTTGGCATCGGGATCATCCAGGGCGTTCAGCAGAGCCGGCGTCGCTCGTAAATCCTGCTGATGGCCCAAAATGAGGGCGGCGTAAATCCGCAAATCGGCTTCATCCCCGGCCAGTAGTTCCACCAGGGGCACAATCACATCCACATTGCTGGCGGCCATTACCGCTATAACACTGTTTAACGCGCCGATATCCTGGTGCTGTTCCCGCAGCATTTTGAGCAGGGTGACGATAATACCGGGCGGGTCGGGGTGGCGGGCCAGCCCGTTGACTGCATCGCGCCGCACCCGCCAACTCTCGTCCCTCAAAGCGAGAATAAGTTCGCTGACGGCTCCCTGGTTGGCTAATGTTTGCACGGCCCGGTAGCGATCCGCTTCATCAGGGCTGGTAAGTTTCTGGGTTAGCGCGGGTTCGTTCATTTCGTGAAGCGTAAAATGTAAACTGTAATTTGTAATCCGAATACGGAATACGGAATACGGATTACGGAATACGGATTACGGATTACTCCTTTCCGTGCGTTAGTCGCTCCACAATCCCCAACAGCGATTCCGCCCGTTGCTCCAGGCCAATGATGGCATCGCGGGTGTTGACGATGTCGTTGGCATTGCGGTCAGTGATATTGCGGATGTTGGACAAAGCGTGCAGGAGTTGCACGGCCGTTTCTGAGTGCTTCCGGTTTGCCTGGGTGATCAGATTAATCTGTCGGGATGTGCTGGCCGCGCCGGAGGCGATTTCCTGTCCGGCCCTGGTCTGTTCAGCCATTCCTTTGGCTACCTGGTCGGCCAGCCGGTTCAGGTTGGTAACGGCAGCGTTGATCTGTTCTGTCCCCGCGCCTTGTTCCTCCAGCGCCCGATGAACGCTGGCAATCAATTTGTCCAGGTCGGCGGCGGCCTGGGCGATCTGATCGGTGGCTGTGGCCTGCTCCTCAAAAGCGCGGTTGGCGGCCGTCATCAGGCGACGCATTTCCTGCATCGCCGTTACAATCTGTTCTGTCCCTGTCGTCTGTTCACGAGTGGCCTGGCGCACCTGGGCCGCCAGTTTGGTGGTATGTTGGGAGGCTTTGAGGATGTCCCGCGTCGCCCGACCCTGTTCATTCATCGCCTGCATCGTCTGCTGGGCGCTTTTGCGCATCCCGGCCACTGCTTGCATAATGTCCTCAGACGCTTTGGCTTGCTCGCTGGTGGCCCGCTTCGCGGACTGCGCCTGGTCGGCAGTGGTCTTGACGGCGTAGGCCACGTCTTGGCCTGCTTTGACTTGTTCGGCAGCGGCGGCGGCCACTTGCTGGACAATTTGCATGTTTTCTTCGACGCCGGACAGGATTTTTTGCAAACCGCCCAGGCCGTCTTCGGCTAATTGGCTGCCTTCTTCCGCTATCCGCAAATTTGTGTTTGTGGCCTGGGCTGCCTCCTGGGCCACATCTTGCAGCCCTTTGATGATGGCGGCGATCTCTTCGGTAGCACGGGCAGAGCGGTCGGCCAGGTTGCGGATTTCTTCGGCAACGACGGCAAAGCCGCGCCCCGCTTCTCCGGCGCGGGCGGCCTCAATGGAGGCGTTGAGGGAGAGTAGGTTGGTGCGTTCGGCGATGACGCTGATGGTGTTGATGATGGTGAACACTTCGTCTGACCGCTTGCTCAAATCATGAATGACCTCGGCAGAGGCGTTGATGCCGTCACGGACGCGCAGCAGGCCCTGGATAGATTTCTGGGCTATCGCCCCCCCTTCTTCAGCGTCGCGGGTGGTTTGTTGGGAAACAACTGCCGCTTTTTGAGCCAGATCGGCGGTGGAACGAATGGAACGATCTAGTTCTTCGGCGGCGGCGGCGGCAGTGGCAGCAACTTCGGTGATTTGGGTGGCATTCCCGGCTACGCTTTTGATGGAAGCGGCCATCTCTTCGATGCTGGCGGCGGTTTCTTCGACGTTGGAGGCCAGGCTTTCGGTGGTGGCCGAGACTTCTTCAATGGAAGCGGCCGTTTCGTTGACGGCGGCGGCGGTTTCTTCGGCAGCGGCGGCCAGGTCATCGGCGTTGTTGGCGACGCTGACGATGGATTGGCTGATTTCTTCGATGCTGGCAGCGGTCTCTTCGACGGCCGTTACCAGTTCATCAGTCTGCCCGGTTACCTGTTTGACAGAAGCGGCCAGTTGGGCAATAGCGGCCGTTGTTTGCGAGCCGGAGGCGGCCATGGCATCGGCGTCCCCGGAGACGCTTTTGATAGAGACATTGATTTGCTGGATGGCGGCGGCGATCTGGGTGATGGCAGTGGCCAGACTGCTGGCATTTTCCGACACTTCTTCAATGGACGCCGCCATTTCGTTGGCGCCGGAGACGACCTGTTCGGTGGAAGCGGCCACGGATTCGGCTTGTCCGGCCGTCTCTTTGCGCGTCTGCGCCATTTCATCGGTTTGGGCGACGGTTTGTTCCAAAGACGTTACCTGGGTCTCTGTCCCTTCAGCGACAGCATCGGTGATCGGGGTCAATTCGGCAGCGTTCTGACCCAACGCCGCCGCTTGAGCGCGAATGGCGTCCAGTTCTTTGTTCAACTGCCTGTTTTTGCGGTTGTTGCGGGTGAATATGGACATTTTGTATGCCTCCGTTTTTCGTGTTCCGTATCCCGTGTTCCGTGTTCGGATTACGGATTACGAAACCACTCCCTCTTTCTCTATTTCTATCTCTTCCAACTCAATCTCCTCGGCTGCTTTTAGGACTTCAGCAACGTTGAGGAGCAAAATCATGCGGTTGCCCAAGGTGGCGATGCCATCCAGGTAACGGCCGCTCATCCCAGCGACGCTTTCTGGCGGCAGTTGGATGGCCTCAGCGGGAATGGTGACAAATTCGCGGGCGGTGTCTACGATGAAGCCGACGACCCGTTCCGTGTCCCGGATGACGACGAGCCGGGTACGCTGATCAAACGGCCGTTTCTCAAACCGGAAGCGGGCGCGCAAGTTAATCACCGGAATGACCTGCCCGCGCAAAAAGACGACCCCTTCCACAAAATCGGGCGCGTTGGGAACTGGGGTAAACTCATCCACCATTTCTAACTGCTGCACATCCTGGCTGTTGACGGCGTAATTGGTTTCGGCCAGTTCAAAAAGGATGTAAGTGTCGGGTTTTTGGTTATCGGACATTGCTTTTCTCTTTCGAATTGCGTAGTGCGTAGTGCGTAACCGGTTTACGCACTACGCTTCACGTTTCACGTTTCACGTTTCCCATTCCTCATCACCACCAACTCTGCCCCATCTAAAATGAGAACGGCACGGCCGTCGCCCAGTTCGGTGGCGCCGGAGATGCCGGGGACGCGGATGAGCGGGTCGGTGATGGCGCGGACGACGATTTCGCGCAGGCCGAGGATGCGGTCCACGACCAGCCCGGCCGTCTGCAAGCCGTTGCCGATGATGAGGGCAAAGGCACGGCCGTTGGCGGGCGGCAGGCAAAAGGCGCGGTTGAGTCGCAGCAGGGGCACGACCGCGTCCCGGTGGCGTAAAATCTCGTTGTTTTCAAAGCGGGTGACGGCCGTTTCGTCAACCTCCAGCACTTCGCGCACGGCCGCCTGCGGGATGGCAAATCGCTGCCCGCTAACCGTCACAATCAAGGCGTCGGCAATTGCCAACGTCAGCGGTAGTTCAATCGTGAAGCAGGTTCCCTGGCCGGGCCGGTAATCAAGCCGCATGACGCCGCCCAACTGCTCCACTGTCTGTCGGACGACGTTCATGCCCACGCCGCGCCCGGCGGCCATGTCGGCCTCGTCCTTGGTGGAAAGGCCGGGGGCACAGATGATGTCCAGAATCCGCTCCGGCGTAACCGGCTCATTGTCCAGCAGCAGCCCCGCTTCTCGACCGCGTTGGGCTACTTTATCGGCGTTGATGCCCTGGCCGTCATCTTCAATCTGGATGATGACGACATCCCCTTCTGTTTTGGCCCGCAGCCAGATGGTTCCCTGGGCCGGTTTACCCTGCGCTTGCCGCGTTTCCGGGAGTTGTAGGCCGTGACTGATGGCGTTGCGGACGATGTGCAGCAGCGGATCCATCATTTTTTCGACGACGAGCTTGTCAATTTCGGTGTTCTGGCCGCTGATTTCCAGCCGCGCCTGCTTGCCGGATTGGCGCACCAGGTCGCGGACGACGAATTTCATGCGGGCGAAGGTTTCGCCGATGGGAACCATACGGGTACGCATGACGCCCTCGCGCAAGTCGCGCAGGTCGCGTTCGATGGCCTGGTTGATTTCTTTCAGGGCGCGCCATTGGTTTTTGGGCAGGATAGCCCGAAGCCCATCCAGCCGGTCTTCCAGCCGCGCCCGGTGGATGACGAGTTCGCCGACCATTTGCATGAGATCGTCCAGCCGGTTCAGGTCTACGCGGACGTAGTTGGTTTGTGGGGTGGCGATGGCGGTTTCAGGAATGGGAGCACGGCCGTTGTCGTGGATGGTTTCGGGGGGGGCGGAAACGGCCGTTTCGTAAGGCTGGTAGGTCAGGTAACTGCCCGCCCACTCAGCCACCTGGCCCTCGGTAAATTTGGAGGCGACTAAAAAAAGAAACGAGATGCCGCCGGTGTCGGTGACGTTGGGCGCGCCGTGAATCAATTGACCGATACTGGCAAACTGTTCACGGATGAAGTTGACGTTGACGCCTTTGGCAGCCAGCTCCGGCGAGGGTTCAAATTCAAACTGCCAGATGCGCTGTCCGGCGGCCACGGCTGCGGTCAATTGTTCCCGCACATTTTCCGACAGGGCCATAGGGTCAGCGGCCGGCCCGGGCGCGGAGGCTGCTTCCCGGGCGCTGCCCATCGTCTCCAGCAAGGCAATGACAGAATCGTTATTTTGTGGCTGCTGCTGCTGACGGCGGGCGACCAGCGATATTTCCAATGCCCTGGCGCCCACGAGCAACCCATCATACGCTTTGGCGGTCAGCGTCACTTGCTCCTTGCGCAGTAGGCGCAGGTAGCTTTCCAGGTGATGGGCCACCTCGGCTACTTCTTCGTAGCCGACCATGCCGGACATTCCTTTGAGAGAGTGGAAGCGGCGGAACAGATCGTCTACCAGGGCATAATCTGCCTTTTTTTGGCCGATGCCAGATTCGAGGGAGAGCAGGTTTTCGCGGACGGCCGTCAGGTGTTCGTCGCACTCAGCGTAATAATCTTCCAAGATTTCGGCGAAAAAATCGCTGTCTGTTTGAATCGTGGCGGTGGTCATAGTTGAACTGTTCGTAAATAACCTGATGGTTTGAAGCTCGGTAATTGGCAATCGGGTAGTTATCGGCGCCCCAATTACCATTTAAGCTGACGGTTCGGCCGTACCTAACACTTCATTGACGGTCGCCGCTAACTCTGGCGGGTGAAAAGGCTTTGTCATGTAACGGGTAGCCCCGGCAGCCAACGCTGCCGAGCGGCTGGTTTCGTCGCCGCGGGTGGTGAGGATGATGACGGGCAAGTCTTGGTAGGCCGGGTGGCTGCGCAGGAATTGGAGCAGTTCCATGCCGTGCATGTCGGGCATGTTAAGGTCGAGGATGAGAAGATGAACGGCCGTAATCGCCAGTCGTTCAATGGCTTCCAGGCCGTTACCAGCTTCTTCAAATTTTACTTTCGGGAGGGTTGACAAGGAGGCAATAACCATGCGGCGCATGGTGGGAGAATCATCTACGGCAAGAATGGTCTTCATTGGCTTTCCCTTCCCTAATTAAGTATAGGATGAAAAGGCTCAGTTTTTAAGTGAATTCAATTGCTCCTAAGATTGACATATTATACAACACTATGTCAACTTAAAACAATGCAGCGGTATTGTTTTTGAGAAAAGTAATACCTAATGGGGGTAATGTTAGCTGAATTGAGTGCGGTTGTTCTTGCCAGGGGGTAGGGACGCTGGGCATTGGCTGGTCATTGACAACACCGCTGCCGCCGTAAATCGCTGCATCGCTATTTAATATTTCCACATATGTCCCGGCTTGCGGCACGCCAATTCGGTAGCCGTACCTCACCACTGGCGTGAAATTGCACACCGCCAAGATGGCTTCTCCAGATGATGTATGCCGGGCAAAGGCCAAAATGCTCTGTTGATAATTGCGGAAATCCAGCCAGGTGAAGCCTTCCCAGGAATTATCTATTTCGTATAGCGGGGGATTGGCCTGGTAAAGCTGATTCAAATCGCGCGTGTATTGCTGTAAGCCTCTGTGCATGTTGACTTTATCATACGCTAGCTCCAGTAAATCCCAATCTAAGCTGCGGGCTTCGCTCCATTCTTGCCATTGACCTATTTCACCGCCCATAAACATCAGTTTCTTGCCCGGATGGCCCCACTGGTAGCCATATAGAAGGCGTAAATTAGCGAATTTTTGCCACAGGTCGCCGGGCATTTTGTCTAACATGCTCTTTTTCAGATGGACGACTTCATCATGGGAGAAGGGCAGGAGGAATTTTTCGCTGAAGGCGTAAAGCAGGGAGAATGTTAATTCACCCTGGTGGTAAGCGCGATAGAGGGGATCGGCGCTCATGTATTTTAAGGTGTCGTGCATCCAGCCCATGTTCCATTTCAGGTCGAAGCCGAGGCCGTTTTCCTGGGTGGGGCGGGTGACGCCGCCCCAGGAGGTTGATTCTTCGGCGATGGTTAAAACATCGGGGAATGTTTCATGAACCCGGTTGTTGAAAGCGCGAATGAATTCGATGGCTTCGATGTTTTCCCGGCCGCCGTAGCGGTTGGGAAGCCATTCGCCCGTCTCGCGTGAAAAGTCCAGATAGAGCATGGAGGCGACAGCGTCAACGCGCAAGCCGTCTATGTGGTATTTTTCCAGCCAGAACAGGGCGTTGCTGATGAGGAATTGGCGGACTTCGTAACGGCCGTAATTGAAAATCAATGTACCCCAATCGGGGTGTGTCCCTAAACGCGGGTCTTCATGTTCATAGAGGTGAGTGCCGTCGAAAAAGCCCAGCCCATGTTCGTCGGTAGGGAAGTGGGCGGGAACCCAATCCAGAATGACGCCAATGCCGGCTTGATGGCAGGCGTCAATGAAGGCCATGAATTCGTCGGGTGTGCCAAACCGGCTGGTAGGCGCGAAATAGCCGGTAACCTGGTAGCCCCATGAGCCATCAAGAGGGTGTTCGGCTATGGGCAATAGTTCGATGTGGGTATACCCCATTTCTTTCACATAAGGCACAAGTTCTTGGGCTAATTCAGTGTAGGTGAGCCACTCCCACCCATTTTTGAGCCGCCAGGAGCCTAAGTGGACTTCGTAAACGCTGATAGGCGCGTTTAGCCCATTTTGTTCTGGCCGCTGGGCCAGCCAATCGGCGTCATGCCAGGTGTATTTGTTGATGTCCCACACGACTGAAGCCGTATGAGGCCGCATTTCGCTGAAAAAGCCAACCGGATCAGCTTTGGCGACGAGGTACTCTTTGTAGCGGGTTTTGATCTCATATTTATATCGCGCGCCTTCGCCCAGCCCAGGGATAAACAACTCCCAAATGCCGCTGCCCCGATGAAAGCGCATGGGATGACGACGGCCGTCCCATTGGTTAAAATCGCCGATAACGCTGACGCGCAGCGCGCTGGGCGCCCAAACGGTGAACAAGACTCCAAGACGGCCGTTTACCTCCCGAATATGCGCCCCCAACTGTTCATAAATATGTAAATGTGTCCCCTCGGCCATTAAATAAGTGTCAAACTCCGATAGCAAACTGGGGTAAGTATAAACATCTTCGTATGAGAATGTAGCGCCGTCGTCAGTGGTGATTTCGTAATGATAGGGAATTCGTTCATGACACTGGGGAAGATGCGCCTGGAAAAAGCCTGATGCGTCCATTTGGACCATGGGTATCTTCATTGGTTCATCGTCCCGGACGACTGCCACTGTGGCCGCAAACGGCAAAAAGGCGCGGATAACCAGGCCAGATTGAGTAACATGGGGGCCGAGAAAATCGAAGGGGTTGTCGTGGTAGCCGCCGACAACAGCGGCAACTTCTTCTGGGGAAGTTAATTGATTATCCATCCAGTCTTACTCCGTAAACTATGCCTGATACTTTATCCAATTGTACTTGTTTTTAACGTGACTGTCCTTTGGGGGCTGCTTTTGTGTATAGAAAAATGATCCTGGTAGCGAAATTGATGTAGAATAGCGGTAACTACTGCGGCGTCTTCCCGGAGGTTCACGAATGGTTCATTGGTTTCGTCGGACTAACCTCAGGGGGGGGCCGGCAGTTGCGGACAGCATTATTTTGCCTTGATGGAGCCTCAATCTGGGTGGCTACAGGGAGATCGTCTTATGTTTGTTTTACTGCTGGATAATTCGGTGAAGGTTGAAGTGTATTGTGATGAAATGGACCGCGACTATGAGGACAATATCTGTGTTTCGTTTGTGGAAACATGCCCTGATGAGGAAAAGATTTTTCGGGCGAATGAGACGAATATTTACCTGACTCCTCAGCAGGCGGAGCAGCTTGGTGATTTGTTGGTACGGGCAGCCAAGATTGGCGCCAGGACTGGTTAGCTGCTAATCCATCGTCACAACAAGACGGGATCAAATTAGCCAATAGCTGGCTATTATCCACAAACCGCTGATTATCTCGACGCCCAGTTCGATGAATCCAAACTGTTTGATATTATCTACCGGGCGCGGTTTAGCTGCGGCCCAGCCGCCGCGAATAAGGAAGCCAATGAAGGGAACGGCCGTTGCTAAAGGCGCTGCGCTTGCTAACCCCATCCCTACAATGAATAATAACCCTCCCACATGCGCCGCCAAAACAGGCCACCGTGTCATGGGCCGGTTGTGGGTATCGGCCACGCGTAGGCGGACATATAAAGCCCCCAGCACACTCTGAGCGGCCATCAGCCCCCAAAGCGCCCATGCCAGGCTATCAATACGGCCGCTAGCCGCAATTGCCGCCGCGGGAGCCATCATGGAAAGGGTGGCCGCGCCGGCCAACTCCATCCATAATGAACGCAAATGGGAACGGCCGTAGCGTGCGGCGATTAAATATAAACTCAAAACGACTAAAAACGGTCCTGCCAGCCACAGCATCACTGCCCGATCCAGCGCCAGCAAGCCGACCAGACAAACAGCGCCCACAAGCGCCAGAGTCACGATCCAGCCGGCGGCAATCGGGCCATCGGCTGCCCGCGCCCTACCGCGCCGCGCCCGCATCCAAACCGTTGCCGGTTGGCGCATCAGGAAGACGGCCAAACCGCCGATGAGCGTAAGCAGTCCTGCCAGGTTAAATTGTCCGGCCACGCCGATGCCTACGGTAAACGGAACCAGCAGCCAGGGCCACGACCCATGCTCGGTCGGCATAACGATCTGCTTCCGATAAATAAGGCGGGGAAATTGGATACGAGGCATTGGTTTGTTGACTGAGTTCATGCTTATACGTATGAAGCAAAGCAGCCAGGATGCAAAGGTTATCGTTCTGATTTGGCGGAAGCTAAAGTGTAGGGTGATTTTGCAAAATCGCCCTGCACATCAATTCACTCAAATCACGTCTGAGCGCTGGCTTCTCCATAAATTTGACGCACTTGTTGGACAATGTCCTGCTGCCGTAAATAGTCGCGGGGATCGCTTTCCTGGCGCAAAATGTATTGTAAGTATTGCTTTTGATTATCCAGGGCCTCTTGGTACAGGTCAACGTCAATCTGCCATCTCTTCTTAAAATGGAGACGAGCAAATCGGCCAATCATCTCTTGGATTGGCGCCAACCGTTGGGCCACAAAGTCATAAAATTCCACCGTTTTTTGTAACAGGTCAATCTCACTGGTATAGTTGCCAATTTGGCCTTCCTTAAATTCATGATAAAGGAAGAGTAGTTTTTCCAGATACACGTGATCGGCCATTTGAGCTATCAGGTCAGCGGCGGCTAACAGTTTGCCTAAAAGTTCTATCTCTTGGGAGGGGAATGAAATGGAAGCAACATCAACGGACAAATCCGTACAACGTATTAGAAAACTGCCAGCGGTGATCGCGCTGTTGGAAAACCCGTTTGCCCGACTGTGCTTTTTTAGAAAATCTATACTGCGTTGGTCATGATCGGCGAGATATTTAGCGCCGGTCCCTTCTCGATCATCTTTTTTTTGTATTAAGCCGGAGTCGTGAAATAAGGCGGCTGTAAGGGCCAAGAGGATATTTTTATTGTCTAGCTCCTGTCCGTCCAGAACGGCGCCATGTATTAACCGGGCCATTGCCAGAAAGACATCGGTGATGTGGTGCAGGTCGTGGTAGGGGGTGGAACAGGCCTGGAATCCGGGGTATTGGCCGTGATAGAGGTTAACGGCCGTTTCAAATGCCATCCTTACCAGTTCAACGTCAAAATCAAGCGGAAGCAGTTCCAAAATAGTCTGCGCTTCCATCCAAACTGCTTGCGGCGACTTCGTATCCACCAATTGAGCGAGTTGTAATTCTGGCATTGGATTATCCTGTTATGATAGGGAAATAAAACATGTCCCACTCCAACCCATTGTAACGCAAGAGTTTCCAAATGTCATAACACACGGGAGTGGGAGCCTTCAAAATTTCTGCCCAAATCACCTCTCAAACATACGAAGGGCTTGTTCAAAATTAACTTTGTAGTTTGCTGGTAATTGGTAATTGAGTAATTGGGCAATTACCAGTTACTAATTACTTGGTTACAGCTTTTCAAAACGCCAAAGTTATAAACGAGCGCGCCCTAATTATGCGAGACGGACGGTAGATAAACCCAGGCGATTGCATCATCGTCGAGAATCTGGCCGACGCCATTGGCGTCGAACAGTGCGCCTAAATTGACATTACTCAGAATAAAGTTAAAGGTTTCATTGCCTTCAAAAAACGTGTCCCCATTTACCGCCACGGAAACGGTGCGCGATGTGACCCCAGGATCGAAGGTCAGCGTTCCGTTGGCCGCGGTGTAATCGCTGCCTGCGTTAGCCAGGTCATCGGCCGTCGCATAATCAACCGTAACTGTCTGCGAACTGGCTGGGGATAGTGAAACGGTGAATATGGCGTCCGTAACACCGCTGTCTCCTTCTGTGACTGTCACATCATCAACAGTCAGTTGGCTGCTGTCTGTGCCGATATTAAGGCGCAATAATGTCACCGAGTAGGGCTGAAAAGTATAGGACAAAGGATTGCTTAAATTCGTAAGCGCTGCTGGCGGCGCATTGGATAAGTCATCCGACGGGCTGCTGACGCCGTTGAACGTAACCGTCTGACTGTCGAGCGAGGCGGCCTGGACGACATCGGCCGTTCCACCGGCGAAGGAGGTAACGCCATTTATTTGAATGTTGGCTGTAATTGAATTGCCTGTCTTATTAATTGCCAGCAAAGAGGCTGTTTCCCCGTCCGGCATTCCCGCATACACACTCAACGTCGTGGCCGGATCATATGATGTGGTAACCGGCAGCATTTGCTGGCCAAAACGCGCCCACAGAGGGAACACATAATACTGCGGGCTGCGAGCAAAGGTGTCTGCGTCCAACAGCCCGTAATCTGTGCCATTGCCGGCCTGACCGTTTGCCAAATCCCACTGGTTCGCCATGGCAAAGCCATGTTCCATCATCTGTCCGATAGAATCAGCCATAAAGAGCATGTTAACGGCGCGGGTCATCCATTGATTATTGTCCTGATCTTGTACTGAGAATAAATTGTGCTCTGTTACCGCAATGGGAACGCGCCGACCGGCCGCATGTTGATCGAAGGAGGTTTCAAGGTCGGCCATAATCGCCTGCCAGGCCGTTTGCGGTTGAGCCAGGGCCTCCTGGTAGGTAGGCGGCTGCTCGAAATAAGCGTATTGGTGAATGCTATAAAAATCCATCACATCGCCGGCGGCGGCGATAACTTCATTGCCCCAGTTATTGTAGTTGATCCAATAGTTGGGGTCGTTGCCAAAAGGAATGCCTACCGCGCCCACCAGAATGGTGGAATCAACGGCGCGCATCGTCTCTCTAAACTCAATATAACCTTCCTTGCGATTGGCGCCGCTGCCGATGCCATTGACATACTCGGTCCCATCGCAAGTCCATACATCTTCCCACCCCCAATCGAGACAATCGGTACCGCTTGTCGGCGAGCCGCCGTAAATTTCGTTACCGATCTCCCAATATTTGATGTTGAGCGGGTCAGGATTGCCGTTATTGCTGCGCAGCTGGGCCCAATCCTTCACCTTGCCCCAATCACGGCCGCGCACATCTACGCCAATGACGGTGTTATCGGTAACGGCCCCATTGAAGAAAGCAACCAGGGCGGCGGCTTCTTTAGTCGTGCCATTTTGGTTGATGATGTACATCGCCTCGCTGCCGGTCACTTTTATGAAATTGATGAAATCTGTCGGCTTCAAGACGCCCCAATCCCAGGGGCAGACATTATTTTGCTCGCAATTCGACCAATCATACCAATTGCTCCAACTTCCGCCGGGAATACGGATGATGGTCGGAGACGCCGCCAGGGTACGGCCGATAAACGTGCTGTTCTCGGTGCGCGATGTACCCAGCCAGGCAGGCAGGTTTGTCCCCAGGATACGGGTGTCAATCGCAGTCGGGGCGGTATTGATATCAAAGGTAATGGTAGCGGCGCTGGCTGATGGGGAAGATTCCGCCGCTGGCGCAGGACTTGCAGTTGCCGCTTCCACAGGAAGCGTTGTCGCTGTGGGCGATGCCGGGATTCCGGTAGGCAGCGCCGGGGTTTTGGTTGGCGGCGCTGTGGTTTTGGTTGGCGATGCGGGTATGGCGGTGGACGGTGCGGGATCGGGGGTTATGGCCTGGACAGCGCGGCAAGATGTGGCTGCACTGAGGCTGAACACGAATGTATTCAAGATGATAGTTAGCATGAACAAAACGGCCGTATGTCGTTTGTGACGCATAATACCTCCGGGACAGGTTAACAAAACCTTCCTATGAACATTTATGAATAGGCTTAAATCGCCAGCGTGGGGAGCGTATCCAACACATCGGCAACGAGATCATACCGGCCAAAAGCCGGGATCATGTAAACGCCTTGTATGATGGGCTGTAGTTCTTGCAGTATTTCTTGGGCGATGTGAACGCCTTCTTGTTGGGGATTGGCGGCGTCTTGCATCCGGCGGCGCAGCGGTTTGGGGATGCTCATCCCCGGTATTTCGTGGTGGAGAAATTCGGCGTTACGGCCGTTATACAAAGGCTTAATCCCGGCCAGCAGCGGCGGTATCGGCTCACCATATTCGGCCTCATACTGGGCGACAAACGCTTTGGCCGCCGGCGGGTCAAACACCGGCTGCGTCAGAGCAAAATCAGCCCCGTTGCGGATTTTCTTGCGCAGCAGCCGCATTTCTCGCTGCGGATCGACCGGCGTGAGATTGAGCGCGCAGCCGACGACAAAGCTGGTCGGCTGGTCAATAGATTGCCCCGACTTAGCCACGCCCTGGTTAAATTGCTGTTTGATAAGTTGAATGAGACCGGAAGGCACAATGTCATAGCTGTCCATCGCCTCCGGATAATCGCCAATGCGGGTCGGATCGCCCATGACCACAAATAAGTTGCGAATGTTCATCGCATGGGCGGCCAATAAATCCCCCTGGATGCGCAGTAAATTGCGTCCGCGGGTAGGAAAGTGGAGAACGGCTTCCACCCCTACTTTTTTCTGCACCAGGTAAGCGGCGGCCCAGGCGCTCATCCGCATCCGGGCCAGCGGGCTGTCGGCGACGTTGAGGAAATTGGCCCCGGCCGCCTTGAGGGTTTTAGCGCCTTCTAGTAGCTGCTGGGCGGCCACGCCTTTGGGCGGACTCATTTCTACTGTGGCGATGAAGCGCTTGTCGGCTAAATATTGGGCTAATTGGGTGGGCTGGGGGGAAACGGCCGTTACTCGATCCGCCCGTGACACCACCTTCACACGGGGTACAGAAATGCCCCCTGGCCCTGGCGTATCCAACTGCTGCCGCATGGCCGCGATATGGGCATCCGTTGTACCGCAGCAGCCGCCGATGACGACCGCGCCGGCTTCGGCAAACGCGCGGGCATACTGACCAAAATAATCAGGTGTGGCCGGGTACATCACCCGACCGCCGGCGGTTTGCTCCGGCCATCCGGCATTGGGGGCTGCCGCCAGGGGCATATCCGGGGCCGCCTCGCGCATGACGGCCAGCAAGCGCAATACTTGCGCCGGGCCGCCGCTGCAATTAACGCCGATCACATCCACGTCTAACCGGGCCAATCTGGAGGCGACGACATCCGGGGCCTGGCCCAACAGGGTGCGGTCATCGCGGGTAAAGGTGGCCTGGGCGATGATGGGTATGTCCGGGGAAATGGAGCGGGCGGCGGCAACGGCCGTTGCCATTTCCTTCAAATCCGACATCGTTTCCAGGATGAGTAAATCCACTCCCCCGGCAGTAAGCGCGCCAATCTGTTCGGCAAAAGCGGCTTCCGCTTCGGCTGTCGTTATCCGGCCCAGAGGGGCCAGGCGCACACCCAAAGGCCCCACCGATCCGGCCAGCAGCGCTGGCTTAAACAGGCTGTCAATTACGCGCCGGGCAATAGTCACCGCCGCCTGGTTAATGTCTACAACTTCGTGATGCAGGCCATACTCGGCCAGCTTAAAACGATTGGCGCCAAAGCTGTTGGTTTCGATGATGTCGGCCCCGGCTTCGATATAAGCGCGGTGAATATCGGCCACGATGGCTGGATTACGGCGGTTAATGGCGTCAAAGGATTGGTCAATGGGCGCCCCCTTGGTATGCAGCATGGTTCCCATTGCGCCGTCAAGGAGATACGGCCGTTCCCCCGCCCGCTTAATAAATTCCACTCGATTCATCCAACACCACCCACTACTCAACTACCCGACTACCTACTCATAAAATAAACTTTGAATCAGCGCCGCCGCCTTTTCATTACTTAGCACCAACACCTGCGCCCCTGTTTCCGTCCTGTAACTGGTCACATAATCAAAATCCAGCACATCACTGCGAATATTCTCCGATGGAATCTCACTTGCCGTCGTTGCCAACGACATAATCTGTTCCAGGCTTAAATCAGTGCGAATACCTTGCTCCATTTGCCGGTAAAAAATCGGCGTTTTCGCCAGCAAACCACTAATCCCCAAACTCAATGCCTTTTGTCGCGCTGCCAAAATCACCTGCTGCTGCCGCTGCGCCCGGCCAAAATCATTATCCACATGGCGCGTGCGTGCATACTTCAACGCCATCACGCCATCAAAATGCTGCAATCCCGCCGGAATAAACAGGGGATCATAGCCATAGTTCATACTGGGGTAGGTGGGATCATTAATCGTAAACGGCACATTGACGTCAATCCCGCCCAGCGTATCAATTCCCTGAATGACTGCGCTAAAATCAACCAGAATATAATCATTGATGGGAACGCCCAGATTATACGCCACCGTTTGCATTGCCAGCGCCGCGCCGCCGGCCGGATTATTCCCGGCCGCTCCGTACACAAACGCCGTGTTAATCCGGTCGCGTCCCCGCCCCGGAATAACCACGTACAAATCGCGGGGCACAGACAAAATAGAAGCGCTCTTTCCCACCGGGTCAATGGAAATTATCATTATAGAATCGGTGCGAGAGATGAATGGTTCGCCTGGCCGCCGGTCAATCCCCATTAAAAGAATGTTGACGCGATCAGAACCGCCCCAGGGGACAGAAGTAGGAATTAATGTCGGCGTCGGCTGCCCCGGCGGCAGCGTCACCGCGGGCAGTGGATTATTCTGATCTAAATCGAGACCCACACTAGCCACTTCCGCTGCCGCCGCTTCAATCGGGTTTAACGGCCGATTCCAGATAACCTGGAAAGTCAAATACCCAAAGATAACCACTGTAATACCGGAAAAAACAAATGCTGTCGCTAAAGAGAAACTTAACCAAAGCGGCAAAATGGGCTGATTCGTTTTTTGCAAATTAGACTCCAATGTAAATAAACCTCCGGGAGGTTCCTTCAACGGCATCGGCAACGCCTGAAACCTCCCGGAGGTTGGTTTCATTCTTCGCGGCCTGCCAGGGCGCGTAGCGCCTCCTTGACGATCACCTGCTTTTTTATAACTACAGGATTATACACTGAATAAATGGGTTAGCGGGATGCAACAACTACAATTACCCTATGACTCATCAGCCGGTAAAGCTTAACCGCTTCTGACCATAAAACAAAAAACATTGATAAAAACAGGCAATAAATGATACAATGCTGGCAATTCCAGGCTGATAAGGCCCAATACAGGAAAAAAATTATGTCTATTGATCGCTTTGGCCGTAACATTGACTATCTTCGTATCTCATTAACCGATAAGTGTAACTTACGCTGTGTTTATTGCATGCCTGAAGACATTACCTTCCGGCCTCGGGCTGAACTGCTGCAAGATGAGGAAATTGATCGCCTTGTCCATGTCTTTGCCGAATTAGGGTTCCACAAATTCCGGCTGACAGGCGGCGAACCAACGGTACGGGCTAATGTGGTAGATATTGTCGGCCGTATTGCCCGGACGCCGGGTGTAAAAACAGTGGCCATGACTACTAATGGGCTGATGTTGAACAAATTGGCTCAACCACTGGCAGAAGCGGGTTTACAGCGGGTAAACGTCAGCATTGACACGCTCGACCCGGAAAAGTTCAAGAAAGTAACGCGCTGGGGCCAGGTTGAAGATGTATGGGCGGGAATAGATGCGGCGGAAACGGCTGGACTCGGCGTTAAGCTGAATGCGGTTGTTGTGCGTAATTACAATGACAAGGAAGATGTGGTGGATTTGGCCCGGTTGACGCTGTATCAACCCTGGCAGGTGCGTTTTATTGAAATGATGCCTTTTGGCGATGTGGCCGATTTTCAGCAGGCGGGTATTGTCAGCCAGGAGGCGTTAATGGCGACAATTACGGCGGCGTTGGGGCCATTAACAGATGTGCATGATGGGTGTTTAGATGGGGAAGCTCAAATTTACCAGTTGGAGGATGCGCTGGGCATGATTGGGTTTATCAGTTCGGTGACGCAGCCGTTTTGCGCCAGTTGTACACGGGCCAGGTTGACGGCCGACGGCCGTTTACGCCTCTGTCTCTTGCGTGAGAAGGAAGTGGACTTGATGACCCCGCTGCGCAACGGGGCCAGCAACGATCAGCTTAAAGCCATCATTGAAGAAGGTATCTGGTGGAAGCCCTGGGGCCACAAACTGGGCGAAGAAGTTATTCCGCTTAATCGTGTCATGTCCGAAATTGGCGGCTAGGCGTGGAGGGGCGAAAGGGTGACTATTTCACCTCTTCACCCGCTCACCCCTTCACCTCTTCATCTTCAATCCCCCACCGTTTGTCAATCAAGTACAACGGCCGTCCCTTCACCTCATCATAAATCCGGCCCAAATACTCCCCGATAATTCCCAGGCTGATAAGCTGTACGCCGCCCAGAAAAAGAACGGCCACCAACGTTGTTGCCTGTCCTAACAATGGTGTCTGCGGCCCCAACAATCGCACCAGGACGACCATCAGAATCGCCAGCCCGCTGACGCCGGCAATGGTAAACCCCAGATAAGTTGCCAATTGCAGTGGAATATAGGAAAAACTGGTGATCGCATCCAGGGCAAAAGGCAGCATCTGCCGCACGCCGCCAAATTTAGACTCCCCGGCAAAACGGGCCTGCCGCTCATATTCGATCCCCGTCTGCTTATATCCTACCCAGGGAACCAGCCCCCGTAAAAAGCGGTTACGTTCCGGCATTTGCCTAATAGCATCAATGACCCGACGATCCATCAGCCGGAAATCGCCCGTGTCCAAAGGAATGTCAATGCTGGTGATACGATAAATCAAGCGATAAAACAATTTGGAGGTAACGAGCTTGAACCAGGTTTCACCGACGCGGCTTTTGCGAATTCCGTATACCACATCATACCCTTCACGCCATTTAGCGATCATTTGCGGATAAACTTCCGGCGGGTCTTGCAGATCGGCATCGGTTAAAATGACGGCGTCCCCTTGCGCGTGGTCTAATCCGGCGGTGGCGGCAATTTGAAAGCCAAAGTTGCGGGAAAAACTGATTCCTTTTACACGGCCGTCCTGGGAATGGAGTTGGCCGATGACTTCTGCTGACCGGTCGCGGCTGCCATCATTTACCAGCAGCAGCTCCCACGGCTCGCCAGTTTGCGCCATGACGACGCTGATTCGCTGGTATAGTTCCGGCAAAACCAGTTCTTCATTATAAACAGGCACAACGATGGAAATGGTTGGTTTTGAGTTCACAAATTTCTCCAAAAGAAAGTTGCCAGGTTGCAAAGCTGCAGGGTTCGCATCTATTTTGCCACTCTGCTACTTTTTATACACAAATTTTGCCCGTTCTCCCCACCGGCTACACTTCAATCTTGGCTATCAATCCGACATGATCTGATGGGTACAGTGTGTCGTCTTCAGCGGCCGGTTGGTCGCAAAAAATGTAGGCCGAACACACCGTCCCCAATCTCGGGGACAAAAAAATATAGTCCAGACAGCCCGACCAGGCATTCAACGACTGTATCAGCGCCGTAGGAAACGTTGCCAACGGCTCGTGTCCATTGAATTCTGCATACGCAGAGCGGTAACCTTGTTTGATGGTGGTGATGGCTAATCCATCCGGGACTTCGTTAAAATCGCCGGCAATGATCTGGAACGGCGCGCGGCGGCGATTGTTAAGCCATCCGGTCAATCGCATCACCTGTTCCCGGCGCGCCTCTTTGTCATGGGCAACATGGTGCAAATGGACGGCAACGAAATCAATCGTCTTCCGTGATGGCAGATCTACGTTGACGCGCAAAGCAACCCGTCCTCCATATCCCAGGGGCAAAGAATCATGATGAAGAATCGGGAGTTTGGTTAAAACGCCAATGCCCTCGTAGTACCCTTTAATCAGGTGATGTTTGCGTCGTTGGATGAGTTGGTACGGCCGTCTCGACGACCCGGACAGGCGCACATTGATTTGGTTACGCAGCCAGCGCC
Organism: Chloroflexota bacterium; assembly: GCA_024275635.1. Classification (GTDB taxonomy): domain Bacteria; phylum Chloroflexota; class Anaerolineae; order Promineifilales; family Promineifilaceae; genus JACKCC01. Next base: position 35,387 of record JAJRYT010000032.1, read on the forward strand.
CCTGGGTGATGGGCATACTGATTTCTTGCAGGCTAATGAGGTCGGGAGCAGCGTCTACAAGTTGGGCAACCAGCAAATGGCGGCGCTTCAACCACCGGTCAGCCCGGTTACGCAGGTTGATGGTAGCGGCAGTTATGGTTGGCATGTTTGTTATAAAGAAATGTAACGACTAAGCTCGACTTTGTACAAAATTCGAAATCAGAAATATTTCCAGATAATTTTGTAACCAGAGTGAGAATCTGATTTTAGTCAATGCAACTTTACTCGAGTACGAATATTTGAACATCGCATAAAAAGAGTGACATGCAA
>JAJRYT010000252.1 GCA_024275635.1 Chloroflexota bacterium
CGGCGACACCCTCAGCGGCATCGCCAAGCAATACGGCAAAAGCAGTTGGAAAGAAGTTTACGAAGCCAACAAAGCGATCATCGGCGACGATCCCAACAAAATCCGCGTCGGCATGGAACTTGATATTTAAGAAGCCAGAAAGCAGAAAGGCGCGACGCACTTTCCCCAATGCGTTTTGCAATAACGGCAGCGATTATAAGTGCGTTACGCCTTTAGTGGCTATGCCTTCTGCTTTTCACAGCCCCACACCCCGTAAAAACAAAAAATACATCCCTAATAAATAGACGATAATTATTGCCAGGGTATCCAGCTCCAGGAAAAGAATTTTACGTTCCACACGAGCCAGATTGCCTAATAGAGCCATGTTGGTGAGCAGCATCCCCAACAGGGCTACCAGCGCAAAGTTGGGGTCAATATCGGCCAGGAAACGGCCGTCCGTGTAAAAAAAGTCTGCCACTCCCACCCCCAACATATTGAAAACACTGGAGCCGAACAAGTTTCCCACGGCCATATCATACGCGCCCATACGTACCGCTGCCAACGCTGCCAGCAGTTCCGGCAGCGAAGTCACCAGACTGAGCAGCGCCGTGCCCACAAACCCCGCGCCTAAATTCGTGATCACCGCAATCTCCGAACTGGCATTCACAAGCGCAGGTACGACCGAAACCAGAACGCCAGCCGAAGCGGCGAATCCAACCACCCCCTTCAGCAGTGAAGGGAATTCCGGCCCTGGTTGAATGGCAATCGGGGCCGGGGCTGCCGACGGCCCATTATTTTCCCGCTGGATGAGCCAGATGCCGCCAAAATAAATAAGGATAATCAACAGACTGTCCGTTCCCACCCAGCCAATCATCGAATGAAAATCACCCATGATAGCAATTGCTGCCAGCAGCATCAAAATGGTCGTCAATGTTGCTGTCAGGGCATGGCTGATAGCCACTTTCCGCATGAGCGGCACCTGAAACGTGATCAGATCAACCAGGGCCAGCAGCAGCACATTAACCATGTTGCTGCCAAATAAGTTGCCTGCCGCCAGGTTGGGCACACCGGCTCGAAAAGAGCTGACCGAAGCGATTAATTCCGGCAGCGAAGTCGCCCCGGCCAAAAAAACCGTCCCCACAAACACGCCGCCCAACCGCGTCCGCACAGCGATTACATCGCCATATTCGGCCAGTTTGATGGCGGCAAGCACTACAACGGCCGCGCTTAGAAGGAATTTTATCCAGACCATGAAATCCTCAAGCAAAGTGGCAAAGTGGCAAGTGGGTGTGTTCACCCATTCCCCCCTTCACCTGCTCACCCCTCCGCCTCTTCGCCGGCATACGGTTCCGGCATACCCCAGGTTTTGGCGACTGGCACAGCAAAGATAATACCGGTGTGCGGTTTGGTTAAATCGCCCAAAACACTTTCGGTGGCGGCAACGGCCGTTTCCGCTGTCTCCATATCGTCAATCACGGCAAAAATCGTATTGTGTCCTACCCGACCGCTGCCAAAAATCTGGCTGAACCCGGCAAACATCGGCCCGGCTGCCGGACGCGGCAGCACCCGGTTGACGCCGGTGCTTTCCAAAATCGTCACGCCCTTGACGCCCGCCTTCACCCAGGCTTGCAGCACATCATTCAGGCGCGCGCTGTCGTCTAAAACCATCATGAGCATGTACATGAAAACCCTCCGTGAAACAAAAAACGTGATTCGTCATGCGTCGCAGGTCACCGTTTCTGCTTTGCATTGCGATACGTCAGATATTGTTGTCGCGTTTTTGCAAGCCGGTTGGCTAGTTCCTGTTCACTGCCGCTTAAAAGCAGTTGTTTGATTTCGATTAACTGATTTTGGTAGGTTTCAATTTGGTTGATCACGGCCGTTCCATTCGTCAACAAAATATCCAGCATCATTTGCGGGGCCGATCCCGCCAGCCGCGTCGTGTCGCGGAAGCCGGAGGCGCTCACCAGCCACAACTGCTCGTTGTCTTGCGCCGCCGCCGTTTGCAGCAGCGCCGCTGAGACAAGATAGGGAAGGTGACTGATGGCAGCGACCATTTCGTCGTGGCTTTGCGATGGCAGGGCCAGCGGAAGGGCGCCGATTTTCTCGATGATCTCGTGGGCGACGGCTTCGACGTGGGGGGTGGTACGGCCGTTGCCGCACAACACAAACGTCTGCCCGGCAAACAAATCAGGCTCAGCCTGGGCAAACCCGGCCGTCTCCTTGCCGCACATCGGGTGCCCGCCAATCGCCTGAAAAGACGGCGGTAATTGTGCCATCGCCCGGCAAATTGCCGCCTTGGTACTGCCCAAATCCAGAACCAGACAGCCATGGGGCCGGGCCGTGGGCAGTTGGGCCAGCAGTTGGAGAATGGCCCGCACCGGCGTCGCCAGGATGACCAGATCGGCTTCCTGGACGCCGGCGGCAAAATCGGCCGTGACGCTGTCGGCGAACTTTTTAGCGGCGATCAGCGTGTCCGGGTTGGTGTCAACGATGGCGAGGTGGGAGAGGAACGGCCGTAACGCCAGCGCCAATGACCCGCCCATCAATCCCAAACCGACGATGCAAACCCGTTCTACCTGCATAGCCAGGGATTATACCCGAAATTTCATCATGGTAACGGCGTCGCTGTAGGCGGGGGCGGCGGCATACCGGGCGGCAGCGGCGTGGGCGTGTTACCCGGCGTCGCTGCTGCCGTTGGCGTCGGGTCGGGCAAAAAGTCCAGGCGAAAGCTTTCCACGATGACCGAATAATCCAGCATCAGCGTTTGTGAGGCGGCAAAGCCCATCGGGTAAGTTAAGGCGATTTCGTAGGTACGGCCGTCGCCCAGAAAATAGGCTGCCATAAATCGGCTGTCGGGTTTTGGTTCCGTTTCGCCGGTAAAGCCCGGCAGATGCTGAATTTGCAGCATGTTCATGTCCACCATGCTCCAGCCCTGTTCAAACGGGTGCATAAACATGCCCGCCAGCGTCGGCGGCTCCAATGTTTCGCCGAACCGGTCCAACACCGGTTCGCCCTGATGCACGCGAATCATGACCGGGAAATTCGGCCGTTCCGGATACCGCGCCAACAGCCCGCCAGCCCACGCCGGATCGCTGACCGGTTCAATCTGCCAGTCCGGTGGGTAAGAAAAGCTGAAACCCAGCGTTTCATCCGCGTAACGGGGCCATTCGGCTAAATCAGACGGCGGATCCACCATGCTGATTGAAGGGCCGGGCGCGCCCTGAGCGTAAACGGCAACCATTTTATCCACCAGGAAAATCCGGCCGCGGTTTTCACAGTCGGCAAAAACCGCATCCCCCAAATGACCGCGCATCAGGCACACAGGCAGTTAGCAGAACGGCCGTAACTGCCAACAAAATAACGATTGAATTTTTCATAACACACTTCCACATATCATTTTATCAACAACCCTCAGCTTATCAACAACCCTCAACACATACATGATGACTTGGGACACACCCTGGTTCCCGATCCGCTCACTAGCAACCCTCCCAAATCCTGATAAAATTCAACTATCTACAAGCTGACTGGCTGAATCGCTGAAATGCTGACACGTTGACCAGCTTCATTAACAATCCCACAACTTCCTAAAATCAATCAGGAGTAAATCATGTCCCAGGACTTCATTTTTCACGGGGCGCTTGACGAACGCGACCCCGAACTGACCCGTCTCCTTGCCCTGGAAGACCAGCGGCAAGATCAAACCATTATCCTCATCGCTTCCGAAAGCATGGCCCCCGACGCCGTGCGCGAAGCCATGAGCAGTAAATTCGCCAATGTGTACGCCGAAGGCTACCCGCGCGAAGCCAGCCGCCGCCAAAAACAGACCGATATCCTCGATAGCGACCTGGAATTGGCCCTCTACCGGCGTAACAGCGACCCTCGCTACTACAAAGGCGTCGAATACGCCGACCTGCTGGAAGCGCTCACCCGCCGCCGCGCCGCCGAACTATTTGCCGCCAACGGCGTTAAACCGGAAGAACTTTACGTCAACGTCCAGCCCCTCAGCGGCGCACCGGCCAACAGCGCCGTCTACACCGCCCTACTCCAGCCGGGTGACACCATCATGGGCTTGAATTTGAACGATGGCGGCCATCTTTCACACGGCACGCGCATCAACCGCTCCGGCAAACATTACAACGCTGTCCATTACTTCGTAGACCCCGAAACAGAGCAGCTTGACTACGACGCCATCGAACAAATCGCCATTGCGAGCCAGCCACAAATCATCGTTGCCGGTTACTCCGCCTACCCCAAAATCGTGGATTGGCAGCGATTCCGCCAGATTGCCGACAAAGTGGGCGCCTACCTGATGGCCGACATCGCCCACATCTCTGGGTTGGTCGCTTATGGCGTCCATCCCAGCCCCATCGGCATCGCCGACGTGGTAACAACGACGACGCACAAGAGCCTGTGCGGGCCGCGCGGGGCGATGATCATGACCCATCGCCGCGACTTTTATCGCAAAATTGACCGCGCCGTCTTCCCCGGCGAACAGGGCGGCCCCCACCTGAACACGATGGCGGCGCTGGCGCTGGCGTTGAAACTGGCCAACACGGAGCAGTTCCGCGCCTTGCAGCACCGCATTGTGGCCAACGCCCAACGGCTGGCGCAAAAGTTGGCCGAACACGGCTTGCGTATCGTCGGCGGCGGCACGGAAAACCATCTGCTGCTGGTGGACACGAAGAGCGTCAACCACAACGGCGTGCCTCTCTCCGGCGATTTGGCCTCTCGCATCTTGGACACGGTAGGCATTGTCGTCAATCGCAACACCATCCCCGGCGACAAGGGCGCGTTTAACCCAACGGGCTTGCGTTTGGGCACGGTCTGGATTAGCCAGCTTGGTTTTGGCGATGCTGAAGTCGATTTATTGGCCGAAGCCATCGCTACTGTTTTGAAAGGCAGCGCCCCCTTCGTTTACGCCGCGTTGGGCGGCAAGAAACTGCGCCGGGCCAAAGTCTCTTACGCGGCGCTGCTGCGTGGGCGGGAGATTGTGCGCCAGTTGCGCGGCTTTGAGAAAGCGGCTTCGGCGGGCGATATGGTGGAGATTCGCGGCGCGAAGGCAGGCCAGTTATTGAACCAGGCGCTGACCAGCGATGTCGCCATCCTGGCCGAAGGCGAGTCGCAGCCGACCCATTTGTTTGGCGAAGGGCTGGATGTGGATGCGACGGTGAAGCGCGTAGCTGCCGACCGTTATCAACTGCGCTTTGCCGCCGCCGCAGCCGCCGGACAAGCGGCCGAATGGTTTGAAGCTTTGTCTGACGGCTATGTGATGTTTGATGACGCTTACGGCAAGCTGGCCGGGCCGGTGGCGGTGAAGACGCTGGCGGCGGACGGTATTGCTGCGCCAAAAGTGACGGAAGCCGCTTTTGCCGACAGCAAGCCCTATTTTGTGGGCTGCGACGAGCGGGGCGACGGCAATGCTTTGCCGGAATTTGTCTGGAACGAGCCAGAAGACCCGCCGCTGCTGAAGACGACCTTGCACGCCACGCACGTGGCTATGGGCGGGCGGATGGTTCCGTTTGGCGGGTATGATATGCCGGTCTGGTATTCGTCGGTGATGGAGGAGCATACGGCCGTTCGAGAAACCGCCGGTCTGTTCGATGCCACGCACATGGGTGTGTTTGAAGCCAGCGGCCCGCACGTTGTTGAGTTCCTGAACACGGTGATGAGTAATGATGTGAGTACGCTCAAAATCGGCCAATCCCATTACACCTATTTCCTCTTGCCCAACGGCGATGTGGTGGACGACTTGATGGTTTACCGGCGCGGCGCAGAGAAGTTTATGCTGGTTGTGAACGCCTCGAACAATGACAAGGATTGGGCCTGGATCAATGCGGTGAATGAGGGGAAGGTGATGATTGATGGGAAACGGCCGTTTGCCCGCATCCAACACCCCGTCACCCTCAAGGATTTACGTGACCGGCAGTGGGGCGACGACTGCCGCGTGGACATTCCGCTGCAAGGCCCCGCTTCCCGTGATATCGTTCTGGCCATGTGCGACGACGAGGCGTTGGCGGGGCGGGTGAAGAAACTGCCCTGGGCCGGTCTGACCGAGGGCAAGCTGGCCGGATTCGACGTCGTCATCTCCCGCACCGGCTACACGGGCGAGCGAATCGCTTATGAATTGTTCGTCCACCCGGACAAAGCGCCGGAATTCTGGAATGCCGTCATGAAGGCGGGCGAGCCGTTTGATTTGAAACCATGCGGATTGGCCGCCCGCGACAGCACGCGCACAGAAGCGGGCTTGCCGCTGTATGGGCACGAATTGGCCGGCGCGCATAATCTCAATCCGGCCGACGCTGGATTTGGCAGCTACGCTAAGCTGTGGAAGCCATTCTTCATTGGCCGCGACGCCTTCATCGCCCACGAAGAAAAACGCGACCGCATTTTGGTGCGCTTCCGCATGAATGACAAGGCGGTGCGCCGTCCTGAGACGGGCGACCCGGTGTTGGATAAGCGGGGCAAGGTGGTAGGTACGGTGACGAGCTGCGCGGTTGACCGCGAGGGATACATGCTGGGTCTGGCGATTATGCCCAAGAGTATGAGCAAGGTGGGAACGGCCGTTTCCATCTACCAACTCGGCGGCGGCAAACGGGCCATCAAAACCCCCAAAGCCATTAAGCCGGGCGCGCGCCTGCCCATGCCCGATGGCGCAACGATCCTGACACGCTTTCCATCGCGCAAGAAAAAGTAGCATTTCAGCTGGTCAGCAATTCAGTGAAATAAACTGACTGACTGACTATCTGAAATGCTGGTCGCTGCTGATGTTGACACTACGCTTATGAACAGGTACGATTGCCCAAGAAGGCGTACACGGGTATGCCTTCGTTACTTTACAAGGAAGAAGGAGTAAATTATGCGTCGTGAAATTTTAACCTGGTCCGATGTAGACAAGTTAATTGATTATTTGACGCCGCAGATACACGGCCGTTTCGATTCGATGGTCATCATTACGCGCGGCGGGATGATGCCGGGCGGTATGTTGGCCGAGGCGCTGAATATCACCTATATTCTAACCGCATCGGTGCGTTTCCCGGCCGATTTTCCTGGCTTACAAACGCCGGAACAAGCTAAGTACGCAATTCCGGAATTTATCCAATTTCCGGCCAATGACCTGCTGGAAGGCCGCCGCATTTTAGTGGTGGATGATGTGTGGACGAAAGGGCGCAACAGTGTTACCGTTGCTAATCGGATTGACGCCGCCGGGGGGAAGCCGGAGACTTGTGTATTGCATTATAAGCCCGCCACCTCGCTTTATCCGGGAAAAACGCCAACGTATTATGCGGCCGTAACGGACGCTTATATCATTTACCCTTGGGAAGTTGATCGCGGTCCTGAGGTGTTAGGGGTATGGAATTAGTCGGGTAGTCAGATAGTCGAGTAACGCGCAGACTTGCAAACTCGCAGACATTTGTTACGATCAACTCGATATGCTCATGAGACCGGTGATGACTGGGTCCCTGGCGGCGGAAGCCGTCGAACCGCGTCAGGTCCGGAAGGAAGCAGCGCTAAGGCGTCTCTTCTGGGCGCCCAGGATAACCTGGTTGTCATCGGTCTCATGGGCATATCTTTCTGAATCATGAGTTATGAGGGATGAGGACTGAGTATTGGCATCATCCCTCTTTGTTTTTTTGAGTCTTTGGGATTTCGCCGGGTGACTGGTAGGGGCGGTTCGCGAACCGCCCCTACATTTGGTGTCAACCCCATGTGATCCTAAAGAGCCGTTTTTTATGGGTTTTTGGCGTTATTGGTTGGGTTTGTTACTGTTGCTGTTGGTTAGTATTGGGTGCCAGACGGCTGCTGCTGATAGGCTGCCACCGCCCAACACGCTTGAGCCGCCATTAGCGGGCGAGACGGCCGTTCCGCCCACAATCATCCCTGACCCGCAATCCATCACTCTGCATCAAGGCCGCAGTGTCCGGCTGTTGTGGACGCAGCAGCCGACTTTGGGCGCGTTTTTGGACGAAGCAGGCATCACCATCCATCTGACGGATCAGGTGTATGCCGATGATACGCTGGTTCCATTGGAGTCGTTGGACGAATGGCTCCTGCCGTCTGTGGTGGAAATTGGCCGGTATTTCACAATCACCATTCAAGATGATGAGCAGCAGATGGTGGTGCAAACGGCCGTTCCCACCGTGGCCGAGGCATTGCAGGAAGCAGGCATCACCCTGTTTGCCGCCGATCAGGTGGCGCCGGCCCTGGAGAACCAGTTAGAAGCGGGCATGACTATCCGGGTACAGCGTTCGATACCGCTGACCATTCAGGTGGACGGCCGTATTCTGCAAACCCGCAGCGCATTCAGAACCCCCCGCGAAGTCTTAGCCGAAGCCGCCATTACCCTGATTGACGCCGATTTTACCCGCCCTGACCTGGGGGCCATTTTGCAAGCTGGAGATACCATCCAGGTCATCCGTGTCACTGAAGATTTTCGGTTGGAAGACGAGCCAATCCCTTACCAAACCTTATGGCAGGCCAGCCCGGAACTGGATTTGGATACCCAGGCCGTTATCAGCCCCGGCGTACCCGGCATCCTGCGCCGCCGCATACGGATTCGTTATGAAAATGGAACGGCCGTCGGCGAAGAAGTAGATGGCGAATGGATGGAAACAGACCCGGTCAATGAAGTCATCGGCTACGGCACACGCATCACCACCGGCGTGGTGCAAACAGAACAAGGATCACGCGAATATTGGCGCATCGTGCGTATGCGCGTAACTTCCTATACACCGGCCAGTTCCGGCCGTCCGCCCGACGATCCGCACTACGGCATTACCGCCAGCGGTTTGCCGGCCGGTTTTGGCGTGGTTGCCATTGACCGCAACATCGTTCCCTGGAAATCAGAATTATTCGTGCCTGGCTACGGCGTGGCTCTGGCTGGCGACACCGGCGGCGGCGTGCGCGGCCGCTGGATTGACCTGGGTTATCCTGATGACGCTTTTGAAGCCTGGTCAGGCTATGTGGATGTGTATTATCTGACCCCGATTCCCCCGCCGGAAGACATTAATTATTTACTGCCGTCTGTGCTGCCGTAAGATCAGGAAGCGACGCAGGCAGACAAAAAGGCCCACGCGCTTCCGAAACGGCGTTTTATGACGATAAGTGTAGTGGTCAAGGATTAGCTAGAATCCACCGGCAGGACAGGGTGGCCTGCCTACGGTCATGTAAAGAAACGGCGTAGAGGAGCCTCCCAGGCTCCGGCTTCTGCAAGTAACCCTTGACCGTTACATTTTATGACGATAAGGGCAGAATTCTGGCGCGGAGTTTGTGTTTATCCACGATAATGAGTACGCCTGATTTTAAGAGGACTTGATATTGCCTGACCGCCGAGAAAACAGTTTTTCCGAGGGCGGCCGGGGTCACATCCTGTGTGCGGATTTGAATGACACTTGGTGCGTTAGTCTGTGTGGCGGCCAAGATTGCGCCGAAATCCAAATCATGGGTAAACACGATATATCCATTAGTCTTTGCCCATAACATTATTTCGCTGTCAGGAGCGTTGGCTGCACCGATCCTTGTCCAGTGAATTGCTTCTAACCCTTCTTGATCAAATTCAGCCTCCCACGATGGAGACAAATTCACATCAATAACGAATTTCATGCTATTGCTAAGGGGATATCTATTTCTTCGGCACGCCAGGCAGCGTAGGCCAGAGCTTGGGAAATATCTTCAGCTTCCAGATAGGGATATAATTCTAATATTTGCGCCGTAGAGTATTTTGATGCAACCAAGCCGACAATTGTACCGACCGTAACGCGCAATCCGCGAATAGTCGGTTTGCCCCCCATGACATTGGAATTAAACGTAATTCGAGTTAGTTCGCCCATGTATTGACCTCTTGCTGTTGGCAAAGAATGTTCAAAGCTTGACCTGATTATACCATGTATTTGAGGTGAAATATTGTAAGCGTTCAGGGGGCTACCGAGACCCTAAGGGTTTTATTCCTGAGAGCCTCATCATATGGAGTCAAAAAGCCCTTAGGGTCTTAACGGTTACGAAATATTTTGTCATAGATACGGTTACTTCACCTGTAGCCAGTAGGTGGCGGGGTCGGCAGTGAAGGGGGTGAGGGGGGTGATGACGAGGACGATGCCGCCTTTGCCGACGGTGAGCGACCATTGGCCCTGGTTCAACTCGTTGAGCGGCAGGGAGGTGATGGTGGGGTTGGGGTTTTCTTCGATGAGTTGGACGGCCCACTGTTGGGGAATCTGCCAGCCGGTTTGGACGAAACCATCGGCCTGCCAGCCGTCGGCGACGGCTTCAACGTCGCTCCGGTAGCCGAGTTCGGGGATGCTGATGTCGTCAAGGGCGAATCCTTTACCGGTCACGGCCGAATCGGTCAACACTTCAAAGCGAATTATCGCAGTACGGCCGACATAGCTGTTGAGAGAGATGGATTCCTTGAGCCAGCCGCCCTGACTGTTGGCAAAACGGTCGCTACGGCCGTTAAACCCCGGCCCAAATTCTCCGGCGCTGGCTGTGTCGGGGGTGAGTAGTTCCCAGGTTGCCCCGTTGTCGGTGGAGATGGAAAGGTAGGCGAAATCGTAGTCGTCCTCCAAATCAAACCAGGTAGAAAATTTAAGGGTAGCGCGATCCAGGTTGGTCAGGTCGAAGACGGCCGTTAACTGCAAACTCGATTCATCCAGCGGCGGCGCAAACCACATCTGCTGGCCGCTGCGGGGTGGGGCGTCAATCAAATTTTGCACCGTATCCCCGGCAAATGTGACGACGCTGTCGCCGCGATAATCCAGATCGATGTAATGGACGCCAAATTGAGCCAGTTCCTTCGTTTCGTCCAGGTCGGGGTCGCGCAGGCGCTCTTCCAGGTTGAGACGGCCGAAATCGAGATTGCGATAGTAATATTTCGGCCCGGCGGCGGGGTCATCCAGGTAATTGGCGGCGGCCCAGTCGGCTGTGAATTGGGTCAGGCTGCGGTCAGGGGCGTATCCTCCCAGAATGGCACGGACGCCGGCCATGCCGTTGGCCGGATGGCGCGCCAGTTCGCGGATGGCGTCTTCCCCCAATTGTTCCCACAGGTAGACTAAGTAGAGGTAGGTTCCGGCATAGTGGGCGTCCACGACGTTTTCATCGTAGTTCCACCTATTTAGTTGGATGTCGGGCTGCTGCAAGTAATCGTAGGTATCGGCCGTATCCAGTCCCATGTAAATCTCGGCTAGTTGGGAGAGTCCTTCGCTGAGCCAGGTAGTTTCGTTGGGATCCATATACCATTGAATGAGGTGTTGGACTTCGTGTACCATCGTGCCGTAATAGAGGTCTTCTCCCTGTTCCAGCGGCCCCATGATGAGGTAAACCACTTCTTGTTGGTTGGACTCGCTGTAAATCTGGCGCGGATATTCGTCGGCGCTGGAGAAGAAGCCTAGTTCGCTGGCGCTGCCGTCTCCAGAGAGGTGCAGGATGCTGAAGTGGGGATCGTTGTCAACGCCGGGCTGCCATTCCTGGCCGAAGAGGCTGAGCAGGCGGGGGTAATACTGTTTTTCCAGCCGCTCGGCGGCAGCGGCGAGCGCTGGCTGAGGGTAATCCAGCCGATCGTCTACCCAAAAGTAGAGGTGGTCGGTGGCGGCCATGAGAACGGCCGTTATCTCACCCGCGTCCGTTTGGAAGGTTTGGGTGTCGTTGAGATTGTAGACCTGGCTGGCGACAGTGCGGGCGTCTAATCGTTGACGGCCCAGGCGAACGGCCGTTTCAAAATAATCCTGCGCCGGGTAATCAGTTTCGTACAGGGCTTCCAAATCGGCGAAGGCGCGGGCGGGGATGGGTAATTGGGTCACATCTTCGGGGACAGCAATGGCGAGGGTGGGCGCGACTGTTGGGGCGGCGGCGGGCGGGGGATCGGTAGTGGGCGGCGCCGTTTCCCGCTCCACGGTGGGGGGGATGGGTGTAGCGGTAGGAAGGATGGCGATGGTGGGGGGAACGGCCGTTTCTCTCACTAGTTCCGTCGGCGCAACGGCCACATTACCCGCTGTGTAAATGTAATAAGCCAGACCGCCAAAGCCAATTATGGCGATGCAAGCGAGACAAACGAAAACGACCAGACAGCCGCCCAGGATGTAAATCAAGGTTTTATTTGAGGATGATTGGTTTGCCGGTTCGTTCACGTTGCCACCTTGCCATGCTGCTACTTTGTCACTTTGTATTCATAAACGGCCGGTTCCGTCGTTACCGGCGTGTTGCCGCTGATAATAAGGATAGCCTCGTCTATTTCCTTGTCCATAGGAAATTCCCACTGTCCGCGCTGATTCTCATCTAATGGTAATCGTTCTACCTGTACGTCGTTCTCGCCGATTAAGATGCGCTGGACGATGAATGTTTGCGGCAAAACCTGCCCGGCACGGGCAAAACCGGCCGCTTCCCAGCCGGCGTCTGCCTCGGCGTCGTCCTGGTAGCCCAGTTCGGGGATGGCGATGTCATCGAGGATGAAGCCCTGCTCGTACACGGCGTCATCGGTAACGTATTCGAAACGGAGCAGGATGGATTGCCCGGCGTAGGGGGTGAGGTCGGCCGTTTCCTGTATCCAGACCGGTTCGTCGCCGCCGCCGCTGCGGCCAGTGTAGCCGGGGCCAAAGCTGTTGCCTTCGGGGTTGTCCAGGGTGGTGGATTGGGTGGTGAGGAGTGTCCAGGAACGGCCGTCATCCACCGACACAGCCACGTAACCATAATCCCAGCCCGATTCAATCTCGTACCACGTCCAAAACGTGAGCGTGGCCGAGTCCAATCCTGATAAATCAAAGACCCGTGTCAGCGTCATGTCCGCTTCATCGGCAGGCAGACTCAGCCAGAAGAAACGACCGCTGTGCGGCGCTGTGGGGGCCAGATTCACCTGCTGCGAACCGGTAAATGATACCGTCACCGGTTCGTCGCTCTGGATGCGGACATAATCGGCGCCGTACTGGTTGACAACGGTCGTTTCGCCCGCCGGGAATCGGTTGATGGATTTTGTCTCAATGGGCGACAGTTCCAGGCTGCGATACTGGTAAACTCCTTCGCCCTGGCCAATGCCCGCCAGGTAGTTGGCGGCCGTCCAATCGGCGAATAGATCGTCAAACGTTAAATCCAGGCCGAGTTCGGCCAGCGTTTGGGTGAAGCCGTCGCCGCCATTTTCCGGCCGCGTGACTAATGCGCGGGTGGCAGCCTCGCCGAACCGGTCCAAAAAGTAGATGGAAAAGAGCGTCGCGGCGGCGTAGTGTGCGCCGACGGCGTCTGGTTCCTGACTGAAGCCGGTTAGCTGGATGTCGGTTTGTTTCGCATAATCATTAACACGACCGGTGTCGAAACCGTTAATGTGGGCGGCCAGTTCGCTCAACCCTTCGCCCAGCCAGGCGTCTTCGTTGGGGTCGGTGCGCCATTGGATGAGGTGCTGCATTTCGTGAGCGATAGCCCGGTAGTAGTCGTCGCTGCCGATGGGGCCGTGTTTGAGGCTGACGGTGAGCATTTCGCGCTGGTTGGAGTAGGGGTTGACGGCCGTTACCATCTCATCCCCCGACCAGAAATAAGCGACGCCCACACCGGTCAGTTCGCGCAGGTGGAGGATGTTGACCCGCTTGTCGCCATCCACGCCCGGCTGCCATTCCTGGCCGAAGAAAGCGCGGTTGGTGGGTAAAATGTTATCTTCGATGAAGCGGGCCGCTGCCGTTACCTGGGCGTCATCTACTTTAACCCCGGTCTCCAGCCACATGTTCAGCGCGTCGGAGCGGTAGATGAGTTCAGCCTGGAGTTGTTGGCTGCCGCTTTCGGCCAGGTTTTTGGCCCAAAATGTGTCTATATCGCCCACCTGGTAGGGGGTGGGTTCGGTTTGGGCGACGCGGGGGGCGGCGACGCCGTGAAAGCGTTGGGTCAAGTCAATCATGTCGCGGGTGGGGGGGGAGATGAGAGGGGGGAGATACGCTCCCGGCGGCGGTGGTTCGGTGATGAGGAGCGGGAGCGGATCGGCTTTTCTACATCCGGCCAGGGCCAGGATGATGAGCAATGATTGGAGATTGATGATTAAAGATTGCCTGGTCAATAGGATTTCCTGTAAACTTGTCTGTTTTTAACAGTATCAGGCGAATTATAAGAACAGAATCAGGAACCGCAACTCATGCTACCCCCCTGGGTTCTTTTATTTGTACCCACGGCGCGCAGCATACGGGGCAATAATTACGTTTTATGTTAAGGAGCGGGAAATCAAACAACTTACGTAATTGGGACTGGAGACTGGACTAATCTCTAATCTCCAGTCTCCAATCTCCAATCTCCAATCTCCCGTAAGTTATTTAATCCTCGATCCTGAGAGGTTAAATTTATGAGATATGCACACATCATCGGCTGGGGCGCTTACCTGCCTGATAAGGTGTTGACCAATGACGATCTGGCGCAAATGGTTGACACGTCTGACGAATGGATTTACACGCGCACCGGCATCCGCGAGCGGCGCATTGCCGGGGAGAAGGAAACGACGGCGACGCTGGCTTTTGAAGCGGCTGCCCGCGCTTTGGCTGTCGCCGATCTGCATCCGTCCCAGCTTGATTTGGTAATTGTCGCTACTTCGACGCCGGAGTATATTTTTCCGGCGTCGGCGGCGCGCGTGCAGGATTATCTGGGGGCGACGCGCGCCGGGGCGTTTGACCTGGCGGCGGCCTGTTCCGGCTTTATTTATGCTTTGAATATGGCTTCGCAGGCGATTGCGACGGGTTCGATTGATACGGCCGTTGTCATCGGTTCCGAAACCCTGTCGCGCGTCATGGATTGGGAAGACCGGGGGACGTGTATCCTGTTTGGCGACGGGGCGGGCGCGGTTGTGCTAAAAGGTTCCAGCGTCCCTGGCGGCTTAATGTCCTCTACTCTGCGGGCTGACGGGTCGGGCGGCGATTTATTGTCCCTGCCGGCTATTTACCATAACCCCATCCCCATGCTGGGGCCGGAGTATTTACGGAATGGGCATGAAAAGAACACGATTTCGATGAACGGCCGTCAAGTATTCCGTTTTGCCACCCGCGTCGTCAGCGAATCCATCGCCGTCGTTGTGGAAAAAGCGGGCTTGACTCTGGATGATATTGACATCATCATCCCCCACCAGGCCAATGTTCGCATCATCGAATCGGCGGCGAAACGGTTGAAACTGCCTATGGACAAGTTTTTTATGAATGTAGACCGCGTCGGCAACACCTCCACCGCCTCTATCCCCATCGCTTTGTGCGAGGCGATTGAGGCCGGGAAAATGCACCCGGATGACAATGTGGTGTTTGTCGGCTTTGGCGGCGGTTTAACCTGGGGCGCGGGAGTGATTAAGTGGGACGTGATGCCGCGGGATATTTCGTTTGTGGGCCGGGAATGGAAGCGGGCGCGGTACACGATGGCGCGCGGACGGTCACGCTTGCGGAAATTCGGCCGTCGCATTGGCGCGCGCCTGCTTGGTTCGCCTATACCGGACGCGCGTCTGAAGGATGCGGAGAAGAAGTGAGTGGGTGAAAGGGTGAAGAGGTGATAGGGTGATGAATTTGGATTGGCGGCGTGGCGGTACGAGGGAATTTATATTGGCTTTGGGGGGAATTGTGGCGGCGGCGGCCGTTATTTTGTGGCTGGCGCCGGAGGAGGCGACTTTGGGCCGGGGGATTCGTTCGGTTTACGTTCACGTGGCCTTGATTTGGGTGGGGATTGCCGGGTTTATGGCCGCCGGGCTGCTGGGATTGGGGCTGTTGTTCACGGGGGATGAACGTCTGTATCCCTGGCTGCGGACGATTGGCTGGGTTGGCGCCGGCTTTTTCGCGGCGGGGTTGGCGATGAGCGCCATTTCGTCGCAGGTGAATTGGGGGGCGGTGTTCTGGCAGGAGCCGCGAATGCGTTCGTCGAGTACGTCGTTGGCGATTGCGCTGATTGTGATGGCGGCGTTGGATTGGTTTCCCTGGCTGCGGCTGCGGGGGGCGTTGATGACGGCCGTTCCCCTCATCCAATTCTGGTTGAATGCCCGCACAAATCTCGTTTTGCACCCGGATAATCCCATCGGCGCGTCGGATTCGGTGGGGATTCAGGCGACGTTTGTGGAGCTGTTTTTGCTGGTAGGGCTGGCGGCGGGACTGCTGGTGTGGCAGGTGATGCGGCGGAGGAGGGAAGAAGTGGGGAGGTGACGGCCGTTACCCCCTTAGCTCGACTTTGTACAAAATTCGAAATCAGAAATATTTCCAGATAATTTTGTAACCAGAGTGAGAATCTGATTTTAGTCAATGCAACTTTACTCGAGTACGAATATTTGAACATCGCATAAAAAGAGTGACATGCA
>JAJRYT010000253.1 GCA_024275635.1 Chloroflexota bacterium
CGAAGTCGGCCTGATTACCAATTGGAACCGGCCGGTTGAAGGCGGCCTGCTCATCTGGTTCTTTCTGGAAGATGATCCGCTGGGGCCTTTTACCGATGCGGTTCACCCGCTGCCACCCACCCCCATTGTCCTCGACGAGGGGGGGACGGAAAGCGGCGGTGGCGGGCCGGGCAGCGGCGATGGGCTGTGGCCGACGACCGGCTTTGTGACGCGCGGATTTGGCTGCGCCGAGTCCTACACCGGCATCGACGGCGCCGGCTTTGGCTGTCCGGCGGCGCGTCCCTGGTTCCATAATGGCGTAGACATCGCCAACAGCCAGGGGACGCGCATCTGGTCGCCGGTGGCGGGGACGATGCGCTACGCCGGAGCCAACAGCACCGGCCCGGACTGTTCCGACATCCCCGGTTCCCTGCCGCCCCACGAAGGATTGGGCAACTACCAGCGCGTGAGTGGTGGGGGGACGCTGCATTATTTCGGCCATCTGCGCGGTTTTCTGGTAACGGCCGGCAGCGTCACCGCCGGGCAGCACGTCGCCGAGTCCGTGACGGGGTGACAAGGTGACGGGAGTTATGGCGAATCGGAAGGCATTGCGACTCGTTGAATCAGGATTACATCCTGTCCTGCTGGGCAGTAGCGATGATGACCTAAAACAGCCGTTACAGAAAGGGTGGCAGACGGCCGTTCCACAACCACTATTTAGTTGAGGGGGGAACAGCTGTATCGAGTTGCAACCTACCCATCATTCATATTATGTTTATAACAAATTCCCCGCTGCGGGCTACACAAACACCTCGTTTAACGATAAAGCACTCAACCCAGTGCATGCCTTGATACATGGTAGATTCTGTTCTCACTCGCCGCCCTTTTTGGATAAAACCTTTGTAAAATTTACCTCGAAGTTGTTGCGCTTCACGAGCCTCTTTTCCCGTATTAACTACTTGCCAGTGTACTTCATACGGTTTCCTTGTGTTAGTGTATGCCATAAATCTTAACGAGTATTCTTTTTGCACCCCGGCTCCATTAGGAATTTTCTTGTATCTAAATCCATCTCGACGTTTTGCTACCGTAACATGGACTGTTTTGTCTAATCTCATATCCCAATCAGCTTTTTCTTTGTGTGCGACCACAAATTTGCTTGGGTCATACCGAATTGCAATTGACGATTTCAATGATTCAATGAGTTGAGTGTTCGTTAAATCTTTAGTAGCAGCATTAGCAGCATTTTCGCCAAATCCTGAGCGCAAAGTCTCCTTAAAAGATTTTGTAGTAGTCGCTTCAAATAAGGATGCCGTATCCATTTCGATACGATCAAGCCAGTTAAAAAAAGCCTCTTGGCGTTTTTGGTATTTCGTCCACTTATCTGCAAAATTTTCTGTTGAATCAACTGGATTAGCTACCCAATATACCCCCTCCCTATCTTCTATGCAGTCCCGCATTTTCATTACAACGTTTTGTAAGGCTTCTACAATATCGCTTTCTTCTTCATATGCCCGAGCCGCCAATGTGGTAATTAATATTGATATTGGCTTATCATCAGGTTCTCCATCGTAGGTAATATCACGATGTCTTTTTAGAAGCTGGATGACTCTTTGTAGTGGGGTTTTTATCTTATATTTTGGCACATCATCAACGTTTGCTTTGTAGGCTTCCGCAAGTTCTTTCCGCCTAACTTTCCATTGAACTTCCATCCGCTGTTGAAACCAACTTAAATAATCAACTGGATTAGAATACGGCCACTCTTCGTTAACAATTGAGTATTCTGGCTCTTGGTTATCTGTAATCGCTATTGTCTCATCTTGTAATGAATCGCTATCTGGAATTGCCGGTAACACATCCAAATGAAAATGAACATCTTGATCAGCGTAGTCCAATCGCCAACAACGCCGCCGTTCTGTTGCCGGGGAAGACATTCTGCGAGCGGCAACATAGTTCTTAAGTTCTTGCCCAACCAGATATTTTAATTGCTTTTGGCTGATGTCTGATTTCTTCGCGTGGAGTTTACATACTAAATCGATATCATAATCATCTTCATTGGTTACGGGTTTTATGACAGTCCCCAAGCTAAATGACCCTTGTGAAAACACGTCAGGCTCATAAGTAAGTACGGTAGATTCCGGTCTGGATAACCAATCACCAATCGCTTGATATCTGGATTCTGCGCGTTCAAAATATGTTTCTGATATATCCAGCCATTCCGTTAAATTTCGCAGAATGCCGTTGAGGTTAATATCGAATTTTTTCATAAGAGTTTTTGGGAAGAATCAATATCAAAAGCATGAATGAAGCCGTCTTGTGCAGAATTCTGGTCATAAATCCGTAATGGTAGATCGGCTTTGGGCATCCAAACCCTCCCGATTTCTACTGCAATTGAAACGGGGGCAGCAGGAAAAATGTTAAGAAGTGAATTTTGACCATGTGTATGTTTTATTTTATTTAGCAGCTTACGAAATGTTTCACGGAACATACTTAATTGCGATTTGGTTTTCAAAAAATCGTTATAAGAACCATCTATTGTCAATGTCCATATAGAGGTGTTTTTTCCTAGAACGGATAGTATCCGCTGGTTATCTATATCGCCGCTAAGAGATATGTTAAAAGCGACAGACGTAAAAATATTGTCAGGGGGAATAATTTTGAAGGCTATTGACTTCCCTTGATCCTGCCAGACCCAATTATCTTCTGGCTCTTTTTGATGTTGAAATACGTCAATTGCAGATATGTCGGATAGAAGTCGTCCTAATTCCATGAGAAGCGGTTGCGGAGCAATCGCAAAAACTGATAAATGCTGTATGTCTGTAGTAAGGCGCGATTGTACTTTTGCAGCGAATTGCCTTTGTAAATTTTCCCGCTCAATTTCCCAGAACTTTGGTTCTTTGTCTTGAAAAGAACTGTTTTTTAGACTGAGATCAATAGCGGTGTCTTCCGCAGGATATTTATTAGGCGACATAGCCGTATACGACTGTTTCCATGTAATATTAGCATTTAATTTGCCAACATTAGCGACATAATGCAAGATGTGACTTTGTTTGTTCTCCCCTAGCGAAGTCTGAGTCTGAATACGAGCCTCGCTTTTTTTCTTCATTTCTTGAAGCCTTTCGACTGGATGACCGGCTACATCTTCTTTGTCTATTAAACGATGATGTGTGTCGCATAATAGCATTAAATTTGAAATGTCAGCTTTTAGGCGTTCTGATAGTATTTTATCTCCACGGGGACCGCCTTCTTTGTCAGCGATAATATGGGCAATATATGCTGTGCTAAACTTGGCTCGCGTAACTAAGTCTTGCCATAATATCTTGTTGCATCCCTCGTACTGACATCTTCCCGCAGATTTTCCCCAAAGTAAAAACTTTGTTTTGTCTGGTATATATGAAACTGACACGAAATACTCCTTTACCCTCCATCAAAATCAAATAAAGGCAACGCTTTAGGCATACGTTCCCGCTCGGTTTTCGTCGGATCAGGCAACTCCGCCGCCGTGAACAGTTCCCCTTGCAGAATTTGCGCCAGCAGATTGTTCACCTTTGGCAGCAGATCGATGCTTCTATCCAGTACCCACAACAGTTCCAGCAGTTCATCATCAAACGTCCATTGGGTTGGGCGAATATCATCTAGCGGTGATGATTTCTTGCCCTTGCGCTTTTTCATGCGATACCCCAGCCATGATTTCACCACCTCCAACCCAGAGACGCTGAATTCCCATACCTCAGGGCGCACATGGTTGAACACGCCGCCGCCAACGTGGAGTTCTTGCGCGGCGGCATCGTAGCTGAATGTTTCAGGGTAATCGGCGGCGGTTGATGGCGTGCCAACTTTACAACGCGCTTTGCCCGCCTTTACTTTGCCTTTGCGCTTGCCCGCAGGCACAAACCGCTCCCCATAGCTGTGCAGATACAATAATTGCCTGCCCAACGCCACCCCCTTCTTAAACAACGCCGCCTCCTTGCTGATGGGCAGGCGCGGGC
>JAJRYT010000033.1 GCA_024275635.1 Chloroflexota bacterium
AACGTCGCCCCCGACCTCATCGTCTACTTTGGCGATTTAAGCTGGCGTTCGGTGGGCAGCTTTGGGCATGGCGACATTTACACCTTCGAGAACGACACCGGCCCCGACGATGCCAACCACGCCCAAAACGGCGTTTGGATTAATTCACAGATCGGTAAAAATCTGGGCGGCCAACGCCTACCGGACGCCCAACTAATGGACTTTGCTCCCACCGTCCTTAACATTTTCGGCCGGCCCATTCCGGCCGACATGCAAGGCAACATTATAAAAATGAGATAGAGGGGAGAGATAGAGCGCTTCTATCTCTCCTCTCTATCTAAAACTAAAATTCAAAATGAGGTGTTTCATGACTGACCAACAAGGATTTGTACTCTGGATGACTGGGCTTTCGGGCGCTGGTAAAACCACCATCGCTTTGATTTTGATGGACGAACTAGCCAAGCGCGGCGTCAGGGCCGAACGGCTGGACGGCGACGTGGTGCGCGAAAGTTTGACCCGCGATTTGGGCTTCACCGCCGAAGATCGCGCCAAAAATATCGAGCGGGTAACATTCGTCGCCAAGCTGCTGTCTCGTAACGGCGTGGGCTGCGTTTGCTCCTTTATTTCGCCTTACCAGGCGGTGCGCGATGGCGTGCGCGCCAACACGACCAATTTCCTGGAAGTATTTGTGGATGCGCCGCTGGATGTGGTCATTAACCGCGATGTGAAAGGGCTGTACAAGAAAGCGATCGCCGGCGAAATTCCCAACTTCACCGGCATTTCCGACCCGTTTGAAGCGCCGGAAAATCCGGATATTCACGTCCGCACCGACCGGCAAACCCCGGAAGAGAGCGCCCAATACCTCATGGGTGTTTTAGAAGAAAAGGGCCTGATTCCGGCAGTTGAGATGGCGTAAATGATGAATTATGAATGGTGAATAATGAATTTTCGTTCATCATTCATCATTCCGCCTTCATCATTCGATGAATATTTCTGAGGCCAGGGATTACGGCCGTTCCCAACTCCACTCCTCTCCCACACCCCAACTAGATGCCCGGTTACTGTTAGAGTATGTGCTCAACGTCAGCCACAGCTATTTAGTGGCGCACGGGGATGAGATGTTAACGGCCGTGCAAGCAACCCAATACCGCCGGCTAATCGAACGCGCCGCCCGGCGCGAACCTATCCCCTACCTGATCGGCCGCGCCCCCTTTTTCGATCTGGATTTTATCGTTAATACGGCCGTTCTCATCCCCCGTCCCGAAACCGAACAACTTGTACAACTTGCCCTGGACTGGGCCAAAACTCGTCCAGAAACCCGCATCGTAGACGTAGGTACGGGCAGCGGCTGCATCCCCGTCATCCTGGCCCGCCGACTGCCCCAGGCAGCGGTGGCAGCTACTGACATTTCCGCCGCTGCGCTCGCAGTCGCCCGCCAAAACGCGCAAAAGCACACTCCCGGCCGTATCCATTTCCATCAAGGCCATTTACTTGACCCCATCAGCCTGCCTATTGACCTCATCACTGCCAATCTACCCTACGTCACTGATGGCGAGTGGACGATGCTTGACGATGGGGTAAAATTGTACGAACCGGCCGCTGCCCTCAAAGGCGGAGCCGATGGCCTCGACCTGATCCGGCAGCTGCTTCAGCAAGCGGCAACTAAATTGACATCCGATGGCGCAATATTTTTGGAGATTGGCTGGCAGCAGGGAACGGCCGTTCAAAACCTGGCGCAAGCGGCATTTCCGGCGACGCAAGTTACAATCCATCCTGACTTCGCCGGGCATGACCGGATTGCGGCGATTGAATTAAAGATTAACTGATTGGAAAAGTAATGGGGTAATTGAGTAATTAAGTAATTGAGTAATTAAGTAATTGAGTAATTGAGTAATTGAGTAATTAAGTAATTGAGTAATTAATCGTTTAATAACCCAATTACCAATTACCCAATTACCAATTACCAATTACCAATTACCCAATTACCAAATACCCAATTGCCAAATACCTAACAATGCGCAACACACACCATCTGCACGCCCAAGACAACCGCGCCATCGCCGCCGCCGCCGCCTGGCTGCGGCAGGGGCGGCTGGTTGCTTTCCCTACCGACACGGTTTATGGGGTCGGCGTAGCTGCGTTTAATGCAGCGGCCATCGAAAAACTGTATCAGGTCAAGCGCCGGCCGTTTAGCAAAGGCATCCCCATCCTCCTGGCCGATATAGATGATCTGGACAAAGTGGCGCGGGCCGTCTCCCCCCTGGCCCGGCAGTACATCGCCCAATACTGGCCCGGCCCGCTGACCCTCATCGTCGCCCGCCACCCCGACTTACCGGCTGTCATCTCACCCAACGCCGGCGTCGCCGTGCGCCTGCCCGACTGTGACGTGGCCCGCGCCCTCATCCGGGCGGCCGGTGGCGCGGTGGCCGCCACCTCGGCCAACCGCTCTGGCGACGACCCGGCCCAGAGTGGGGCTGAAGCAGTGGCAAAACTGGGGGGGTGGGTAACGGCCGTCCTCGACAACGGCCCGGCTCCCGGCGGCATACCTTCCACCATCATAGATTGCACTAGCCAAACTCCCCGCCTCCTACGAGAAGGCCCCGTCATCATCCCCAAGCTATCCCTGGCAGGTGAATGGGTATGAGCGGCATCTTTCTGCCTCTGGGACTGGCATTTTTGGGCTTTGCAGCCGCTTTAGCCAGCTACCGCGACATCCGGCGCGGCGGGGCGCGTTTCTACACGCTGGAACGCGAAGCCATCCTGCGCCGGGCCAGTTTCATCCTCATCGGCAGCGCGTTGTTGTTTACGGCCGCCATCAGCCTGCTCGTGTTAGAACGGCGGCAAAGTTTAACCGCCGCCGCCGGCGGCGAACTGATCGAGGGAGTCGTGACGGTGACGCCAACGCCTGTTTTGCAGCAATTTCCTCCCGCAGCAACAGTAACGCCTACCCCCGATCTTTCTTTCCCAACCGCCACCCCTACCCGACCTATTTGCCGGGCGGTGGTGGAGGGGACTTTTGGCAACGGCTTGACGTTGCGCGATGCGCCCGGCGGCGAGCAGGTATCCATTTTGGCCGAAGCCGATCTGGTCACCATCATAGACCAGACGCCCACGGAGGCCAACGGCATTGTCTGGCGGCAAGTGCGCTCCCTTTTTGGCGATGAAGGCTGGGTCGCTGAACAATTCTTGAAGCTGGGAACCGGGTGTGAATAATGCTGATTGGCCTCGATGCCAGCCGCGCCGCTGCCCGCCAGCGCACCGGCACTGAAGCTTACGCCTATTTTCTTATAAATGCCCTCATTCCCCTGGCGGCAGAACGGGATCACAAACTTCGTCTCTATTTTAACCAGCCGCCCTCGCCTGATCTTTTCCCGTCGGAACGCCACGTTGAGCCTGTCGTCATCCCCTTTCCGCGCTTGTGGACGCATTTGCGGCTGGCCTGGGAACTGCGCCGCCGCCCGCCGGACATTTTTTTTACCCCGGCGCATGTCATCCCGTTTACCTATCGCCGCCCCAGCGCGGCGACGATTCATGATTTGGGCTACCATCATTTCCCGCAGGCCCACCCGCGGCGGCAGTTGGTTTATTTGAGATGGAGTACGCGGCATAACGGCCGTATCGCCCGCCGCATCATCGCCGATTCCCAGGCCACAAAGGATGACCTTGTTCAGCTAGACAGCCTTGATCCGGCCCAAATTGATGTCGTTTACCCTGGCATTGACCCGGATTTGGGGCCGGTGCGAGATGAGGCGAAGCTAACGGCCGTTCTCCACAAATACAACATCACCCCCCCCTATCTCCTTTTCCTCAGCACCTTGCAGCCGCGCAAAAACCTGGCCCGATTAGTTCAGGCTTATGCCGCCAGCGGCGTCCAGCAGCAACTGGTTTTGGCCGGAAAACAAGGCTGGCTCTCCGCTCCAATCCTGGCAGAAATTCACAATTCACAATTAAACATCATCACCCCTGGCTTCATTGACGATGAAGATAAAGCCGCTTTGCTCTCCGGCGCGACGGCCTTGTTGTATCCGTCGCTTTACGAAGGGTTTGGCTTCCCAGTGTTGGAGGCACAGGCGTGCGGCACGGCCGTTCTCACCGCTAACAGTAGTTCCCTGCCCGAAGCTGCCGGAGACGCCGCCTTGCTGGTAGATCCGCTGGACGTGGCAGCCATTGCCGCCGCCATCCAGCGGCTTGACAACGACCCCTTGCTGCGGAACGAATTGGCACAAAAAGGATTTGAGAATGTGAAGCGGTTTACGTGGGGGGCGACGGCCGTTCGCGTGTTGGATACATTGGAAATGACCGGTGAGTTGGGGGGGAGTAATTGGTAATTGGGTAATTTACCGCTCCAATTACCAATTACCAATTACCAATTACTAATTACCAATTACTAATTACTAATTACCAATTACCCAATTACTTCCTTAATCCACATCCTGAAAAATAACGGCGATGATGGCGACGGCCGTTTCCAAATCCGGCGCGCGCACCACCAGCGTCTCCTCACCCGATTGGAGCAAACAAGTCACATCACCCGCCTGCCAGCAAGCGCTGCCGTCCGGCTGCGCCTGCCCGCCAATGCCGTACTTTTTACCGGCATAACTGGTAAACGCCGCCGTAAACTGGTCGCTGTCCCGCGCCGAATCCCAGGCGGCGCGCAATACCATCACCAGATCGTTGCTCCCCTCACGCCAGTAAACGGCATACTGGTCGCCGCCCCAGCCCGTCGCCGCCGCGTCCACATCCCTCTCATCCAACCGCTGAATCAGATACTCGCGCAGGAAAAATTCGCCAAACACCCCGGCCTCAATCTGCGTCCAATCCGTTCCCAGCGTGTCTGTCAACGGCGGCAGGGTAACGATTTGCGGCGCGTCCTCGGCAAAATAACGATCTGGATGCAAAATTTGCTCCGTTGATTGTGGCAGATTTTCCCAGGCGTCATTCAACCCGGCCCAGCCATTCCGTGTAAAAAGCGTATGGGCAAAATCGCGGCCCGTTGTGTAGGGGAAAATAAAGCTGTTTACCAAGACATCGGGAAAATAGCCCGGATCGGAAACGAATTGGTAAAAATGATTGGTCCGGTTGAAAATATCAATTAATTCATCGTCGGAAAAGTAGTCCCAATCCAGATAAAAATCTTGCACCAGTTCCGCTTCGCCTTCAGCCAGGGCGCGCAGGGGCATATTGCCCTCAAACCCGGCTGACGCATCCGTAATTAGATCCAGTTGGAAATGCTGGTCTTGTAAAGCGTGCATAAATTCATGGGCATACGTCCACTGTTCCAGCGCGTCGGTGTCATTATCACCGCTGACGACGACAAACTCTTTGGTATCCGGATCGTAGTAACCGGCAATGCTTTCGCCCAGATAGCGCCGCGACAGGCCGTATAAATCAAAACTACGGGATACAAAGTCGAAAGCGTGCAAGACCAAAACATCCTGGCGCGCTTCTTCTTCTGTTAAGAAATAATCAGCCTGCAAACGCTGACGCAGTTCGGTGCGCGACAGCAAGGTAGGATCAACCGGTTCCAGCGGAGTCAGCCCGCGCAGGTCAATGACGTTGGCTTCCACGTTCTCCCAGATAGGGGCGTTGCGGGCCACCATCTCTTGATCAATCACGCTTAAAATGATGGGGTCGGCGGTGATGGCGGCGCCGGTGCGGCTGGTGGCAATGACCTCGATTTGGTGCGTACCGGCATACTCTGGCGTCCACTGCTGGTTCAGCGCCAGGGTTTCCTGTCCGGTTCCTTGCGCCAGGCCGATGCCCTGTCCGTTAGAGGTGAGGCTGATGAGCCGGATGCCGTCGGGATCGCTGGCGGAAATGATGAATTCAACCGATTGACCTAAATCAATCTTGTCCCCATTGACCGGAGAGGCGACGGCGATGCTGGCCGGCCGCGGGGTGGGGGTGAGTGTCGGCGCGACGGTGGGGACAACGGCGGCAACGGCGGCCGTCGGCATGGCGGCTGGGGAAATGCCGCTCGTCGGTTCGGCCGGTGGGGTGCAGCTTGCGCCGATGAGGATGAGAACGGTCGTTACCCCCCCCATCAGCCAGGTTAAACGATTCGACTTTGATTGCTTGCATGATTGCATGGTAAAAATTCCCTTACACTAGCCAATACCTTCGCCACACATATGAGCTAAAAAATGCAAAAGAGTTGGAAACACGGTAAAGTTTTGGCTCTTTGGGATCTCATGGGGTTGACCGCATATATGGGGTCAGGCAATGAAATACCGATACCCATTTAGATCAAGCCACAGGCGGCGAAACAGGCTATCAACCCGCTTGAGACCATAAGAGCGTCTCGTAATCGTCTTCA
>JAJRYT010000034.1 GCA_024275635.1 Chloroflexota bacterium
GGGATTTCGCGTGGTTAGTTCACCGGATGGTTAATTTTTTGACACGAATGGCACGAATTTTCACGAATTTTCTTATTATTCGTGTCATTCGTGTTATTCGTGTCAGGTTTTTTCCTCGACCCCGCGAAATCCTAAAGAACCTAATTTTTTAAGGTAAATAATCTCTATCATGCGCTTTGAAAACTATTATGACCTCATCATTTTCGCGCCACTTTGCTTTCTGGGCATTAGAGCCTAACATTTTTTCATCCACAAAAAATTCGAATAATCATGCGAAAGCACCTATTATTTTTTCTCTGGCGAATAAGCGTTTTGCAGCGCGGTGAAAAATAACTTTCATAAACCAGCTTGTCAGCCGTTGCATAAAGGACATTTTAATGAATGCTGCGGTTGAACAAAGCCGGGAAAAACAGGTCCGGTTCCTTTTGCGGATTAAGGTGTTTTCCAGACTGACTTAGTTCAACGTCAGCATTCAAAACTCTTAACTACCCGGCCGTTACGGCCGTACCGAAACAATTCATCTATGGCGTCGCCTCCGGCGCTACGGCCGTCAACGCCTGTTCCAGGTCTTGGATCAGCAGTTCAGCCGCCTCAATGCCCACCGACAGCCGCACCAAACTCTCGCTGACGCCCGCTTTGGCCCGGTCTTCGGGGCTTAAGCCGATGTGGGTGTTGGTGATGGGCTGTGTCGCCAGACTGGTCACGCCGCCCAGGCTGGTCGCCAGTTTGATGGTTTTAAGAGCGTCCATGAACCGCTTGGTTTGGTCGAAATCGGCCGTTAACTCAAAACTAAGCATCCCGCCAAAACCAGACATCTGCCGCCGGGCAATTTCATAGTCAGGATGGGCAGGCAGCCCCGGATAGTTCACGACTTTCACCTTTGGCTGCTGATTGAGGTATTCAGCCACCTTCATGGCGTTTTCATTCTGTTTTTGGACGCGCAAATCGAGCGTTTTAAGACCTCTTTGCGTCAAAAAAGCGGTCATCGGATCCATCACGCCGCCCAATATTTTGCGATAATGCCAGATTTTTTCATATTGCGCCTGATTACAGCAGGCAAAACCGGCGGTGATGTCATGATGCCCGCCCAGATATTTAGTGGCGCTGTGAATGACCACATCAACGCCCCATTCAACCGGGCGCTGGTTGACCGGCGAGGCAAATGTGGCGTCGAGCATCACGACAGATCCCTGGCCGTGACCAGCTTGCGCCAACGGTTCAATGTCCACAACGCGCAGCATGGGATTGGTGGGCGATTCCAGGTAGAGGACAGCGGCGCCTTTTTCGATTTCGGCCAAAAGTTGATCCGTCTGCCAACAGTTGACGAAGACGGTTTCGATATGCAAGCCTGACAAAACCTCGTTCAGTAACTCGAATGTGCCGCCGTATATTTCTCGTGTGGCCACGATTCGGCCGCCCGCTCTTACGTTTGCCAAAACTGAATTGGCGATGGCGGCCATGCCGGAACTAAATCCCAGGGCATGATCGTATCCTTCCAGATTTGCCAACGTTTTTTCCACGGCGACCACAGTCGGGTTGTCCCATCGGGAATAGATGTAGCCTTCGTGGTTTAGCGCCACGTCAATCAGGTCGTCGGATGTATCAAATTCATAAGTTGCGGTTAAGTAGACGGGGGGGATAACGGGTTTCCCTTTCATCGGTTATTCCAGTTATTTCCCCGGAAACTTGAAGTTTCCGGGGAAATGGGAAATGGTTTAGCTTGATGGCGTTTGAGTCGCTTCTGGCGTTGCTGTTGGTTCTTCTGTGGTCGTGTCGGCGGCGGCCGGTTCGGCAAGCGGCGTTTCCAGTATAGCGTCTGGATAGAGCCGCGCCGTAAGGATGGCGTCGAGCTGGCTCCAGGCGTTTTCCAGATCGCGCACGGCCGTTTCCGGGTCATCGGGCAAACTGTTAAAGGCCAAAGCCAACCGGGCTTGAACCAGTTCCAGGGCCGTTGCATCCTCTTCCGCGCTGGCGGCGACAAGCAGTTCCATCAAGCGGATGGTTTGTTCGACATCGTTGGCGGCCAGCCCGACATTGTTTTCGGATAAGTGCAAGCGGGCGCGGGTGATCTGTTCCCAGGCTTGGAACAAGGCTAAGGTTTGCTGCAAAGACGCGAAATCTGACCCGGCAACGGCCGTTGCCGCCAAATCGGTTTGCAGTCGGTCCGTTTCTGAACGGAGGCTGTCAAATTCGCCGCCGAGGGCGTCAATCTGGCTGTTGCTTTCGTTGATGTCTTGCTGCAGGGCCAAAAATGCGTCGCCTAACTGGGCTGTGTCGGTAACGGCCGTCTCACTGCTGCTGGCGGCGGCGGCCACATCCTCTTGCAGCGCGGTTAGTAAATCAGATTGGCGGGTTAAATCGGCGGCCGTCTGCTCTTGCAGCGCAGCTAACTGGGCATCCAGATCATCGGCATTGGTCTGCAATTGGTTAATTTTCCCGATGAGATCATCGGCCTTAAACTGGGCCACCTCATCATTTAATAAAGCGATGCGCTGTTTATTGGCATCTACGCGAACAGTGATGGAATCGAATGAGCGTTTCAACTCTGTTGTTCCCGAAAACGCAGCCCAGGCCAGACCGCCCAGGATAACGATGAGCAGCAGCGACACGAAAACGGTCTTGATAATCCATAAAATACGGCGTCCAAAACTGCGTTTTCCGGTTTGTATATTCGAAGTCATGAAAATCCTCCTGTTTATTAGCTGATCAGCTTATCAGCATTGCAGCCGGTCAGCGCTGAAATGTTGTTACGGCTGCTGCCCCGGTGTGCTGGTGGGTAGAATGGGCGTTGCTGTTGGGCGCGGTGTGCGGGTGGGGTGGGCAGTCGCGGCGCTGGTTGCGGCGGCTGCATTGGGCGTTGTTTCTGTATCCGGCGTAGCGGTTAACGTTGTTTTTGGCGTTGGCGTGACATAGGGTGTCATCGTCGGAGCCGGCAACCCTTGCAAATCAACCAGCAGGTTGCGTAATCCTTCCAGAAAGGCGTCAAAGGTTTCGGCAGCCGCGGCGACACTGGTGAGCTTTTCGTCAAGCTCAACGGCCGTTCCCGCCAACTTCGTCACATCCTCTTGCGTTCCTTCTAACGCCCGGTTCATGCTTTGCACTGATTGGTCAAGCGTTTGCTGCTGCCCGGCTAAATCGTCGGCGCGGGTGTTAAGGGTTCTCAAATCAGCGCTAAATCCTGTATTAAACCCATCCAGCGCCTGCGACAAATTGGCTTGCGTTTGCCGGGTATCCTCAATGGCGTTACGAAGACGGGCGTCAGCCTGAGCAAAGGAAAGCGTGCCGCCGTTGAGCGCGGCCAAAATTGCCAGGGTCAGCAGCGCGCCGACAAATGCGCCCAGGATGGAACCGAGGAGAACGGTTCCCAACATGCGCCGGGGCCGGGTTTCCGGCGCAGGCGGCGGAACGA
Source organism: Chloroflexota bacterium (assembly GCA_024275635.1). Taxonomy (GTDB): domain Bacteria; phylum Chloroflexota; class Anaerolineae; order Promineifilales; family Promineifilaceae; genus JACKCC01. The sequence goes on from JAJRYT010000034.1 coordinate 3,410, forward strand.
CGACCGGAGTTGGCTCCGGCGCCAAGCGCTCAGATTCGGAGGGGGCCTGTTTGATGACGGGGGAAGGAACGGCCGTTTCGGCTTCGATTTCTGGCGTTGATTGTTCAGGCGCGCTCCCTTCAACTTCCGAGATAACCAGTTCCTCATTTTCCGGCTCCGGTTCTGGTTCAATTATCTCAACTTCAGCCGCAACCGCCGCTTCCGGCTCGACTTCCTCAACTTCAGGCAGGATAGATTCCTCTATCTCTTCGACCGGCTTCAAGGCCATTGTGGGGGGGACGGCCGTTTTTTCCATCACCACTGCTGGCTCCACTGTTACCTGGTCGGCAAACTGACGCGCCATGCGTTCCGAAATACCGGGAACAGCCGCTAACTCAATCACCTCTTCAAACGGATGCACCGTCTCACGGTACTCAATGATCCGCCGGGCCAATCCCTCGCCAATGCCGGAAACTTGCGTCAATTCAGCCACGCCAGCCTTGTTTATATCAATCAACTCTATTTCATCAGCCATCATTATTCTCCCTATCACAGACAGAGGCAGTCGGTATCTCTTCCTCTATCTCTCGCTCTTTCTCTACGCCAAAGCGCTCTCATCCCCTGAATCACGCACAAAAATACATGACGCTTCTAATAAATTTATCACCTTATCCACAAATTCCAGCTTGGGGTTTTTCTGTAAACCCAAAACACTCAAGTCTGCGCGAGGCGCCTGCAACAGCGCTTCCCAAAAATCACCGACAAACAAACTTACCTGCGTATTAGCTGGCAAACGAGCCAGACGGATCAGTTCGTTCAGGAACTGTTCGGCCCGTGTTTGGGTGGCCTCATCGGGAAGGGCCATGCACAGGTTGATACGGCCGTGCCAATTCCGCGTCAATTGGTAAGCCAGCAGCACCGCCATGTCCAGGTTCGCCAGCCGCAGCCCCAGCTTCCACTCCGGCCCTTGCTCGCGCATCCAGACATTAACCAACTGTTCCCGCCCCAGTTCTACCACCGGGTTGCGGGCCAGCAAAATCACACCCATGCGAAAATCGGCCGTTCGCGCCAGCAAACGAGCCAGATCATACCTGTCGGCATCGGGCCACAGCGGCAAAAATAAGACATTGGGCCGAAAAAAGACACTGCTCAACACCTCCATCGCCGACTGTACCCCAGCGATGAAATCCTCTTCGGCCAGCAGCGACACACGCCCGCCAATCCCATCCTCATGAAATGCTTGCCCCAGGGTGGACAAGCCAGCCACACGTGTTTTTTCGCCCGGCGCATAAATCCCCAGTGCATGAACCGCCCCCTGCGGGCGGGTAATGGCCCGCAAAAAGCGATAGCTGCCCGTTAACTGCTGCGTTGAAGTTACCGGAGCCAGGATGTTGGGACTCCAGGTTCGTTCCGGCGACTGCGGCATCACGCTCACCTGCTCCGCCGCCCACTGGGCCAGGGCCAAAAACAGCCCGCTGCGTACATCTTCCCAGGGCGTGTTCAACTGACGGTGCAGCAAATAACTGTAAATAGCCAACGTCACCACAATCGCCACCAGGCTGAAGATGGGATTCACCAAAAACATGACGAAAAGGCAGCCCAGCATCCCCACCAAAGGCACGGTGCGAGGGATGGCGAACGTGGGCCGGAAACTAACCATGCTCAACGTTTGTTCAATCAACACAACCGCATTCAACATGAAGTAAGTAATGAGGAAGAACATGGTGATGAGTGGGGCGATGGCATTCAGCCCGCCGCCGACCAAAGCGAATAAAATCCCCAAGAAGGCAACGACCCCGGTAGCCAACATCGCCTGGCGCGGCTCACCTTCTTTTGTGACCCGGGCAAAAAATTGACCGAAAGGAAGGACGCCGTTCTCGCCCAACGCCTGCATCACGCGCGGCGCGGCCAGCATGGAGCCTAAAGCGGATGACAGGGTCGCACCCAACAGTCCGGCCAGGATCGCCCAGCTAAAATAGGCTTTGTCAACCATAATGGTGGTGTTGGTCAAGAGTTCGTCAGGGGTGGCAACGCGGGCCAGCCAGTAGGCCAGCAGCAGATAGATGACCAGCGTCAGCCCGATGGCGCTCATAGTGCCCTTGGGGATGCTCTCGCGCGGATTTTTAAGGCTGCCGCTGAGGCTGATACCGGCCATGACGCCGGTGACGGCCGGGAAGAAGACGGCGAATATAACCCAAAAGCCGCCATCGGAGAAGGTTCCCCACAGAGTTGGCTCAATGATGAGGCCGGGTTGAACGGCCGTTTCAAAACCACCCAACAACAGAGAAAATAAAGAGAAACCAACAACAGCCAAAATCAAAAATTGGATACGAACCGCCAATTGGGCGCTGATGTAAGCGATGATAAAAACAATGGCAAAGGCAATCATGACGACCCAAGTCTGGGAACTGCCGGGAAAGATACGCTGCCACCCTTCAGCAAAGGCAAAAATATACAAAGCGGTGGAAACAGCCTGCGCCAGGTATAAGGGAACGCTGATGCTGCCGCCAACTTCCAGGCCCAGTGATTGGGAGATGATGGAAAAGGCCCCACCGGCGTCCACACGGATGTTGGTGGCGATGGAGGAAACAGCCAACCCGGTGCTGACCGTGATCACATGCGCCAACAAGATAATGAGAATGCCGCCAACCAGCCCGGCATTGCCGATCACCCAGCCCAGGCGCAGGTACATGATGGCGCCCAAGATGGTCAGGACGGTGGGGACGAAGACACCGGCAAAGGTATCGAATTTGGCGTCGCCGCTGCGGGAACGGCCGTTTATCCATGCGCTAAGAGAATCAACCATGAAAATAGATTATAAACGAATTTGTTGCAGATTGGGGAATGGAATTGGCGCGGATGAGGGAATTGGGAGATTAACGCGTCAAGCTCATTTGAACCATGCCTGTTTTTGATTGACAAACGATGGCCTTATTTTTATACTGAGCCAACTTTCAGCAGGTGTAAGGAGCGGTCTACATGAGCGAAATTCAGGCGCGATTAGTTGTACAGCGCGGGCCAAATCCGGGCAGCGCTTTTGAACTATTGTCGGCAATTGTCAAACTCGGCCGTTCGGCATCCAATGATCTTGTCATCAACGACCCGGAAATGTCCCGGCAGCACGCGCAATTCCTGCGTCACGGCGACGGGTATGTCATTCAAGATTTGGGCAGCACGAACGGCACGTTTGTCAACTACCAGCGCGTCACGGGGGCGACGCCGCTCAGTCACGGCGATGTTATTTCGTTTGGCGAAGCGATTGTTTTGACTTATTGGGACGACTCGGCAACGGACAGCCAGCCCGTGCCGCCGCCGACATTTCAACAACAGCCGCCGGCGGCAACGGCCGTTCCCACCCCGCCAGACCCCATCATCCAAACCGTACCTCCCCCGACGCCGCCACAGCCATCACTGCCATATGACTCGCCGCCGGTCGAATTGGCTGCTCCGCCCAACCGCCGCCGCTGGCTGGTTGGCTGCGGTCTCGCCTTCTTGTTGATTATTTGCCTTTGCATGGGAACACTGTTTTTCCTGGATTCGTACCAGCAGGGGCGGTTGTTATACTGTGGCGGGTTACGGCCGTTCTGGCAGTTCCTTCTCGGCCCATTCGGTTTCAACCCGGCCTGTTAAGGGTTCGTTCAAAATTAACTTTGCAGTTTGCTGGTGATTGGTGATTGGTAATTGAGTAATTGAGTAATTGAGTAATTGAGTAATTGGGTAATTGGGTAATTGGGTAATTGGGTAATTACCAGTTATCAATTACCTGGTTACAACTTTTCAAACGCCAAAGCCGCGCATCTCCCTATCCGCTTTCCATCTTTAATCAAGCCACTCGGCAAAAAAATCATCCAACGGAACAGCCGCCGCTTCCTCCATGACAGCTTGAAAATCAGCATCGCTGGCGGTTCTGCCGCCGTACCGCTGAAAATAGGCGCGTAACCCGGTAAAAAAGGCATCATCGCCTACTTCCCGGCGCAAGGCGTGGACCATCGCCGCCCCTTTGAAGTAGGTGTTGTAGCCAAACAGGTATTGCGGCGGCGGGTTGCCCAGAGGATATTGCGGATCATTCTCGGCTGTGGCTGCCAACGCCCCGGCCACTTCTAAATCTAATCCTTCCGGATCGCCACGATTTTCCCACATCATCGTCACATAGGTGGCAAAGCCTTCGTTGCGCCACATCTCCTGCCAGGAATCGAGGCTGACCCAATTACCGAACCACATGTGGGCCATTTCGTGAACGGCCGTTCGCTGTCCGGTTATAGTTGACGATAACAAAACCATTGTCTGCGTTTCCAGGGACGCGCCGGGCACAGCGGCGGCCACGTAGCCAAATTCCTCAAACGGGTAGGGGCCAAAAAGCTGGCTCATCCAATCAATCGCTTCGCCAGTGACGGCCACCGCCTGTTCAAAATCGGCCCGTGACTCGGCAAAGGCGTAGTGGCGCAGGGGAATGCCGCCTGGCGAAACGGCGTCAATCCGCTCATATGGCCCTACGGCAACCAGCGCCAGGTAAGGAGCCATCGGGCGATCGTGTCCCCAGATGAAGATGCTGGTTGTATCGTTGTTTTGCGTGGTGATGAGACGGCCGTTGGCAACGACCGTTAAACCCGCCGGAACCGTCACCTCAAACCGAAACAGCGCCTTATCGCGGGGGTGGTCGTTAGCCGGGAACCAGTAACGCGCCCCATCCGGCTCGGCAACCACAAAGATCGTTTTGCCGTCAACATATTGCAGACCTAACGCTTCGATGAACCCGACGTAAGCCGACTGCTCCCGCAGCGGCGCGCCGGCGTATTCAATAGCCACTTCAAACGTCGTTCCCGCGGCCAGTGGTTGGGGCAAATTTATAATCAGTTTGCCATTTGCCCGGCTGAAAGAGACCGCAGAACCATTTACTTTTACCAGCCCAATCTCGAAGCCAATGAAGTCGAGGGAAATCTGAGATAACGCATCAATCGTGGCGATGGCCTGGATGGTCGTCGTGCCGGTAACATGGGTTACGGCGGGGTCAAGGGCCAATTTCAGGGTATATTGCTGTGCATCGTAGCCGGTGTTGCCCAGTTCAGGGATGTAGGGGTCACCCAGAGAACGGCCGCCCCCAGGGCGATCGTTTTCCGAAACCTCACTGGCGGCTGATCTGGCGACGGCCGTATCCGATGAATGCAGCGTGGGCGTGGGGGCCAGACCCACATCCCCAATTCTGCCCACAATAGGCGTCGGAGACGTCGTTGGGGATTCCGTTCCTGCACAACCGGCCAATAAAACGAGCAGCCAAACCAGATGAAAATTTGCCTTTAGTCCTTGCATTCTTGCCCTCGAATTATGATACTATTCACATTATCAATTACTAATTACTAATTACTAATTACTAATTACCAATTACTAATTACCAATTACTATTAAAAGGAACCAGCCTTGTCTGACAAGCCTACCCTTCGTCCGCTAGATTTTCAACCCGTTACCCACCTGGGGCAGCAAATGTGGCTCCTGCGCGATCCCCTACAGCTTTCCCAACAACAGCTTATCGTCCCTCCGGCGCTGGCCCAAATGCTCATGTTTTGTGACGGCAGCCGCACCCGGCACGAAATTCATACGGCATTTTGTCAGCTGATCGGCGAGCAGATCGCTTATGACATCGTGGAAAATGCCTTGCAGCAGTTAGACGATGCGTTTCTGCTGGATAATACCCAGTCACAGCAGGCGAAACGGGCGCTGCTGGAAGCATACCGCGCCCAGCCGTATCGCGCCCCGGCTCTGGCTGATTTGAGCTATCCTGGCGATCCGGCACAGTTGACCCGGCTCTTTGGTGAGTACGGCGCCGGGGATGCGTTAAATGGCTGGGGACCCTGGCACGGCCGGGGCCTCATCTCCCCTCATATTGATTACCAGCGGGGGGGAGCGGTGTATGCTAAAGTGTGGCGGCGGGCGGAAACGGCCGTTCTCGACGCCGATCTTATCCTCATCTTTGGCACCGACCACAACGGCAGCTACGGAACCATCACCCTGACCCAACAGCCCTACGCTACCCCCTACGGCGTTCTGCCCACCGACCACGATTTGATTGATAAATTAGCGGCGGCCATCGGCCCGGAAAACGCCTTTGCCGAAGAACTGCACCACCGCGCCGAGCATTCCGTTGAACTGTCGGCCGTCTGGCTGCACCATATTTATCATCAGGCCGGCGCGCCGCCCAAGCCGATGATCCCCATCCTCTGCGGTTCATTCCATCACTTTGTCATGAACGGCAGCCATCCTGCCAACGACGCTTTGCTGACGACAACGGTGGAAACCCTGCGCCGCGAAACGGCCGGAAAGAAGGTGTTGGCCGTCGCTTCAGTAGACCTGGCTCATGTCGGCCCTAATTTTGGCGATGAATTTCAGATGGATAGCGGGCGGCGGGAGAAGTTGAAGGGGGAAGACGGCCGTCTCATTCAGGCCATGTTGCAGGGAGATGACGTCGATTTTTATGATCAAATAGCCGCCATCCAGGATCGCAATCGTATCTGCGGCTTCTCCTCCATCCACACCATGCTGCGCTACCTCGGCCCCACTACCGGGCGGCAAATCGCTTACGACCACTGCCCGGCCGACCCGCAAGACACCTCCCTGGTTTCTATTTGCGGCCTGCTGCTGGAATAAGTCCCCCAAACTGTTCAATCCTCGCAATCCAATCCTTGAAAAACGTGGTTGACAAGCTACGATTCCATCGCTATACTAAAAGTAAGTTAAATTAACTAACAAAGTTTAATGATGAAAAAAAGGTAACTATTGCGGCATCCTCCCGGAGGTTTGCCAGCAGTTAACTGTTTTCGTCAGGTTAACCTCCGGGAGGATTAGTCGTTACGAAAAAAGCAACCCGTCAGCAGACAAAAACGCATAATACCAGGCTCGTTCTAAAGACGATTTATGAGCATGGCAGCCTCAGCCGCGCCGACATTGCCCGCGCCACCCGCCTCACGCGCCCTACCGTTTCCGTCATCGTGGCCGAGTTGATGGCCGACAGCCTGGTTGAAGAAATTGGCCAGGGGCAATCACAGGGCGGCAAACCCCCCATTTTATTGAGCGTGGTTGCCGATTCTTACCACATCATTGGCATTGACTTGGGCAGCAGCGAGTTTCGCGGCGGCATTTTTGATTTGCAGGGCCATAAACGCCACAGTTTGAATTTGCCGACACACGGCCAGGTGGGAGATGCGGCGCTTGGCCTTGTTTATGCTTTAATTGACCAATTACTCCCTCTGGCAAGCAGCCCCTTATTGGGCATCGGCATCGGCACGCCCGGCATCACGGACACACAGCAAGGCATTGTTTATGAAGCGGTCAATTTAGGCTGGTCGGATTTATCCCTGCGTAAATTGTTGCAAACCCGGTATGACGTGCCGGTGCATATCGCCAATGACAGCCAGGCGGCGGCGTTGGGTGAGTTTTCTTTTGGGCATGGCGAACAGATATCCAACCTGGTGGTCTTGAAAGCCGGATCGGGTATTAGCGCCGGGATTGTGTTGAACGGCCGTGTCTACGCCGGCGATCATGACAGTCCAGGTGAAATTGGGCATGTGACGGCCGTTCCCAACGGCCAATTATGCACCTGCGGCCGTTACGGCTGCCTGGAAACCGTCGCCAGCAGCCGGGCCATCATTGAAGGGGCGCAGGCCCTTGTCCAAACCTATCCCGACTCCATCATGGCGCAGTTAGCGGCGGCGGCCGGTGGAATCACCACCGATTTGGTTCTGCAAGCATTTGAAGCGGGCGACCAGAACGTGCAGGCGTTGATTGCCGATGTAGGCAAGTATTTAGGAACGGCCGCTTCCCATCTCGCCTCTATCCTCAGTATCCAACACCTCATCATCGCCGGACGCCTGGCTCGTTTTGGCGCTGTTTTGTTGACGGCCGTCCGCGACGAACTGAATCGCTCGGCCCTGGGTCGAATCGCCCAAAACACCCAAATCGAACTCAGCGCTCTTGGGGCCGACATCGTGATTCTGGGCGCGGCGGCGTTGGTTTTGTCACGGGAGTTGGGCGTGGTGTAAATAATCATTGAAGATTGAAGATTGAAGATTGAAGACGAATGATCTTCAATCATCAATCATTAAAAACATGCCTCAAAAACAAAATGGTTTACTCCAAATTACGCCTGAACACATTCCCCCGTTAGACCCCGGCTTCCGGCCCATGATTTTGGGCAACCGCAATTTTCGCCGCGCAGTGGCTCTGGCGGAGGAGACGGCCGTCATCGCCATCGGCATCGAACGTAACGCGGGGCTGGTACACCGCGCCGACCTGGAGATTTTCGTCCCCGGCTCGCCCCACGATGAGGAGTCTTATCGTTACGTCGAGCGGACGATTAAATTTCTCCTCTGGTCGCGCGGCGGCTGGAAAATCTTCATTGCCGGGCCGCCGGAAATCGCGGAACGCATCCGGGCCGCCTACCGGCCGGACGGCACGCGGGCGTTTGACGTGGATTTGATGAGTCGGGCTTATGGACGGCCGTTCCAGGTTGAAATTGTGGCCGCCGCCGACGTACCCCAAAACAAAGAATCCGGCTCGGCTCTGGGCGGTCACCTGGATGGCTGCCGCATCGGCTTCGATTTGGGGGCCAGCGATTACAAGTTAGCGGCCGTGATAGATGGCCAACCCGTCTTCAGCGCCGAAATTCCCTGGGACCCGACCGCTCAGGCCGACCCTGAATACCATCGCCAACGCATCCGCGAAGGGTTGGAACTGGCCGCCGCCAAAATGCCACGCCTGGATGCCATTGGCGGCAGCTCTGCCGGGGTGTGGGTGGACAACCAGCCGATGGTCGCCTCCCTATTCCGCGCCGTCATCAAAAACAACCCCGATCAGTTCGAGCAAGTGGTCAAACCGATGTTCATCAACTTTGGCCAGGAGATGGGCGTGCCGCTAGAAGTGATTAACGATGGCGATGTCACGGCGCTGGCCGGCGCTTTGTCATTAGAAACGCGCGGCATGTTGGGCATTGCCATGGGTTCCAGCGAGGCGGTCGGCTTTTTGAGCAAAGAAGGCATCATCATGGGCTGGCTCAACGAATTGGCCTTTGCCCCGGTGGATTACAACCCCGACGCGCCTCCGGACGAATGGTCGGGCGACCGGGGCGTAGGCGTGTTGTATTTCTCACAGCAGGCGGTCAATAAATTGGCTCCGGCGGCAGGCTGGCAGTTCCCCGCTGGCATGGGGTTGCCCACCCGCTTAAAAGCCGTCCAAGCCGCCGCCAACATGAACGACGCGGCAACGATGCAAATTTTCGAGAGCATCGGCATCTATTTAGGCTACGCCATCGCCCATTACGCTGATTTTTATGATTTTGACCATTTGCTGATTTTGGGTCGGGTCACATCTGGGTGCGGCGGCGAGATTATTTTGGCAAAGGCGAATCAGATTTTGCAGGATGAGTTTCCTGAATTAGCGGCGCGGATTGAACTGCATGTGCCGGATGAACAAAGTCGCCGTGTCGGGCAGGCTGTCGCCGCCGCCAGCTTGCCGCGATAATTCATGAAACACATCCTATTTTCTTATGTAGCGAGTGAAATGACAATATGATCGAAAAATACCAAGCCGTTAAGAAAATCCAAATTCATGCACAAACTACATTCCCAATTGTGTCTGCGTATGAGTTTGAATTTCTCAAATCAGAGGCAGCAACTAAGTCATTACTTAAACCTTGTACCATCTACTTTATAATCCAGCGCCCTCTCGTTTACTTTAATAATATGCGTATCGATACAGGTGTAATAAGTTTTGAAATTACAGATGGTTCTTCAAACCCACCATTAAAGTGTCATTTTGAACCATCGGTAAATGGATTTTGCAGAGAAGACGAAGACATTTTTACCGAGGTTCACTTCTACAAGAAGATACCCGACACTGAACAACCGTTTTTCGATGTAGCAGCTTTTTCACTATTTAGTCTCAACGAGGAATTTTTGGGTTATTTTAGTCCGCAAAACTTTATATACAGGTATTTATCAAATGTTATTAATGCAAAAATAGAAGGCAATATAACTGACTATCTCGACTATGATGTTCATTACATTGGTAAAGCATTTTCTCAAGAAATATGGAACAGATTAACTGGGCATCATAAGATGCAATCAATTCTTACCTTAGAAAATTCGTTGAACACAAAATCCCTTAAAGCTCCGTTCGAGATTGCAATACTCATGTTGGCAATAGATGGGTTTAGCGAGACTGTCTTATGCCCTTTTTCTGGTTTTGGGTTGTCGCAAGGTGCAGAGCCGATTCTGCATGAATTTACTTCGGAGGATGGCGATGACAGTTATGAACAGTATTTTCTCCCCAATTTAGCTTCAGATGCAGAAGAACTGACCACTGAAGTTGAGGCAATGCTCGTAAACCAATTCAAACCAAAATATAACAAAGTTATCTTCGAAAATTATCCCAATATCAAGGGGGGAACGAGGTCTGCTGGATATACAGAAAGTAAATTAATGATTGAAAAACTCCCAGCAACCTTGAGAACTGAAACCCACATCCAAAATGTCATCTTGCTAAAAAACACACAATGAATCAAATTTACGCAGATTCTGGAAACAAAATAATTTTTAATCCGTGCTAATGATTGGACTTTTGACAATGTTGTTGACATAACCGTGGACAGTAGAGTTTTGTACTCGACTGAACGCCTTGAAATAAGGCTTTTGGACGAATTAACTTGGGGTTCGGGCAAAAATTCTAAACTGCCCAAACCTCAAGTTAATTCACGCATTTATCGTGAAAACGGGTTCGTAGTCGAGTAGAGATTTATAAATTCACACCTTATGTTAAGTATTTTGTCAAAAGTCCAATAATGAGCAACCTAAAAAATAAAAACATGGTGACAAAACTTCATAATCCGACAACCGATATTTATATTCCTGATGGGGTTGGGGTGGCAACGGCCGTATCCCGCACCACCCATCTCGGCATCGGCGCTCACCAGGACGACCTGGAAATCATGGCCTATCATGGCATTCTGGCCTGCCTGGGCCGCGAAGACCGCTGGTTCACCGGCGTCACCTGCACCAACGGCGCCGGCTCGGCCCGCACCGACCCTTACGCCGATCACACCAACGAACAAATGATGGCCGCTCGTGTCGCCGAACAGCGGCAGGCGGCCGTGATTGGGCAGTACGCGGCGATGATTCAGCTTGATCACCCCAGCGCCGTCGTCAAAGACCCGGTCAGCGCTGTGCTGAAAGATGATTTGGTTCACATTTTGTTGGCTGCCAAACCCAAAATCGTCTACACGCACAACCCCGCCGACAAACACGCCACCCACATTGCCGTCGTCATTCCCACCCTGCTGGCGCTGCGTGAACTGCCGCTCCAATCGCGCCCGCAGAAAGTATACGGCTGTGAAGTGTGGCGCGATCTGGATTGGATGCCGGACGAGGACAAGGTCGCTTTGGATGTCAGCGGGCGGGAAAACATAGCCGCCGCGTTGGTGGGTGTGTTTGATTCCCAGATTGCCGGGGGAAAACGATATGATTTGGCGACAATCGGCCGTCGCCGCGCCAACGCCACTTATTTTGCCTCCCATGCAGTTGATGAAGCATCCCAAATGATCTTTGCGATGGATTTAACGCCGCTTATTCAGGACGATTCGCTGAATATCGCTGCCTATGTGTTGAATTACATAGACAAATTCCGCGATGATGTGAAAGAAAAACTAACCCGACAATTAAACAAACCCTAAGGGTTTCTGAAAACCCTTGGGGCCTCGCTGGACAAAAGGAGGTGATGACATCACCCATAAACAATTCATAAGTCTGTCATGCAAATGATTTTGGCTACATATCAGAAACTAATCGAGAGATATTTTGAAGGAGAAGAGAACACATGAACCGTAAACTTTCATTTCTATTGTTTGTTTTGTTAACCGCCTTATTGGTCGCTTGCGGCGGCGGCGATACGGCCGACACCCCGGCCGACACCCCCGCCGACACGGCCGACACCGCTGAAACGACCGATACGGCCGCCGACACCGGCAGCGAAGCCGCTGCTGATGAAAAAGTCACCCTGACCATTGAAAGCTGGCGTAACGACGACCTGACCATTTGGCAGGATGTCATCATCCCCGCTTTCAACAAAGAATACCCTAACATCGAAGTCATCTTCGCCCCCAGCGCGCCCGCCGAGTACAACGGCGCGCTCAACACCACACTGGAAGGCGGCACGGCTGGCGACCTCATCACCTGCCGCCCCTTTGACGCCTCCCTGGCCCTGTTCGACGCCGGTTATCTGGCCTCGCTCAATGACCTGGAAGGGATGAGCAACTTCGGTTCCGTCGCTAAAAGCGCCTGGATCACCGATGATGGCTCCGACGTTTTCTGCGTGCCCATGGCCTCCGTCATTCACGGTTTCATCTACAACAAAGATATCTTTGACGAGTACGGTTTAACCGAACCGACGACCGTTGACGAATTCTTCATGATGCTGGAAACGATTGAGAATGATGGCAAGTATGCGCCGTTGGACATGGGCACGGCCGATCAATGGGAAGCGGCTACGATGGGCTTCCAAAATGTGGGGCCGAATTACTGGAAAGGCGAGGAAGGCCGTCTCGCCCTCATCAGCGGTGAAGCCAAATTCACCGATCCCGAATATATCGCTGTGTTTGACCAATTGGCCTCCTGGGGCAATTTCTTGCCCAATGGTTTTGAAGCCCAAACCTACCCCGATTCGCAAAACCTGTTCACGTTGGGGCAAGCGGCCGTTTATCCGGCCGGTTCCTGGGACATCTCCCTCTTCAACGACCAGGCCGACTTTGAACTGGGCGCGTTCAAACCGCCCGTCACCAACGCTGGCGACTCCTGCTACATCAGCGACCATACCGATATCGCCCTGGGCATGAACGCCGACACGCCGCATCCCGAAGCGGCTAAAACCTTCTTGAACTGGGTCGCCTCATCCGAATTTGCCGGATTGTACAGCAACGCGCTGCCCGGCTTCTTCTCGTTGTCCAACGCGGAAGTCTCGATTGACGATCCTATCGCTCAAGAGTTTGTAAGCTGGCGCGGCGAATGCGACTCCACCATCCGTAACTCCTACCAGATTTTATCGCGCGGCGAACCGAATCTGGAAAATGAGTTGTGGCGTGTCAGCGCCCAGGTCATCAATGGCGACATCACCCCCGAAGAAGCGGGTCAGCAGTTGCAAGATGGGCTGGATGCCTGGTACACGCCCAGCGCTGAGGCGGGCAAAGTGGCGGAAACGGCCGTTGCCGAAACAGACCCCAATATGTCCGGTTCCCTGGTCATCGAAAGCTGGCGTAACGACGACCTCGTCATCTGGCAGGATGTCATCATCCCCGCCTTCAACGAACATTTCCCCAACATCGAAGTCGTCTTCGCCCCCACCGCCCCGCCGAATATAACGGCGCATTAAACACCAAACTAGAAGGCGGCACGGCCGGCGATCTCATCACCTGCCGTCCCTTCGACGCATCATTAGCCCTTTTTGACGAAGGCTACCTGGCTTCCCTCAACGACCTGGAAGGCATGGCCAACTTCGGCGATGTGGCCAAGAGCGCCTGGGTCACAGACGACGGCTCCGACGCTTTTTGTGTGCCGATGGCTTCTGTCATTCACGGCTTCATCTACAATCAAGAAATCTTCGACGATGCAGGCGTCTCAGAACCGCAAACGGTAGATGAATTCTTCGCCACCCTCGACGCCATTCAGGCCGCCGGTTACACGCCGTTGGACATGGGCACGGCCGATCAATGGGAAGCGGCAACGATGGGCTTCCAAAATATTGGCCCCAACTACTGGAAAGGCGAGGAAGGGCGGCTGGCCCTCATCAGCGGCGACGCCAAACTCACCGATCCCGAATACGTGGCTGCGCTTGAGCAGCTATCCCGCTGGGGCGACTACATGCCCAGCGGCTTCCAGGCCCAAACCTACCCCGACTCCCAAAACCTGTTCACGCTTGGTCAGGCCGCGATTTACCCCGCTGGCTCCTGGGACATCTCCCTCTTCAACCAGCAGGCCGACTTCGCTATGGGCGCCTTCAAGCCGCCCGTTGTCAACGCTGGCGACGAATGCTACATCAGCGACCACACCGACATTGCCCTGGGCATGAACGCCGCTACCGAGAACGCCGACGCCGCCAAAGCGTTTCTGAATTGGGTCGCCTCGCCAGAGTTTGCCTCCCTCTACAGCAACGCCTTGCCCGGCTTCTTCTCCCTGTCCGACACACCGGTACAGCTTGACGATGTGTTAGCGCAAGAATTTGTAGATTGGCGCGGTGAATGTAACTCCACCATCCGCAACTCCTACCAGATTCTGTCGCGCGGCGAACCGAACCTGGAGAACGAACTATGGCGCGTCAGCGCCCAGGTCATCAACGGCGACATCACGCCCGAAGATGGCGCGCAGCAGCTCCAGGACGGCTTAGATTCCTGGTATACTCCGTAGAATAGCTGACTGGAGTTTAGAGACTGGAGACTGGAGATTAGTAATTTCCAGTCTCCAGTTAACCAATCTCCAAATTTCAATTTACCGGAGGCATCCTATGCAAACCCCACCGACCCATCCTAAAAAGCGCAAACCATTCCCTACCCACATCATCGTGTTCCTCGCGCCTGCTGTCCTCATCTATACGTTATTCATGATTTACCCTCTGATAGATTCATTGCGCCTGAGCTTTATCTCCAATGAAACTGGGGGATTTGTTGGATTTGAGAATTACAAAACCCTTTTTACCAATGACTTATGGTCGGTGCGTTTTTGGGGCGCATTAAAAAACAACTTCGTCTTCTTCCTCATTCATATGTTGGTGCAAAATCCCATCGGGCTGCTGCTGGCGGCGCTCCTCAGCCGTCGCACCTTACGTTGGACAAATACCTATCGTACCTTGCTTTTTATGCCCACTATGCTCTCCGTCGTCATCATCGGCTTCATCTGGCAGTTGATTCTCAGCCCGCTGTGGGGCGTGGCCGAAGGATTTATGACCTTTGTGGGCATTGAGCAGTATTTTCAACCCTGGCTGGGGTTAGAAAACACCACCCTGCCCACGCTGGCCCTCATTTCCGTCTGGCAGTTTATCGGTATTCCCATGATGTTGTTTTACGCCGCGCTGCTAGGCATCCCCGACGAATTGGTTGAAGCGGCTTACGTGGATGGGGCGACGGCGTGGACGGTCTTTTGGCGCATCAAATTCCCGCTCATTCTCCCCACAGTGGGCATCGTCGGCATTTTGACCTTTGTCGGCAATTTCAACGCCTTCGACCTGATTTACACCGTCAAAGGGGCGTTAGCCGGGCCGAATTTCTCCACCGACATCATGGGCACGCTCTTTTTCCGCACCTTTTTCGGGCAGCAGTTGCAGTTGGGCAACCCAGAAATGGGGGCGACGGTGGCGGCGATAATGCTGTTGATTATTTTGGTGGGCGTACTGCTTTACATGGTGGGCTGGCAGCGCCGCATCCAGACCTATGAGGCCTAAGTTATGAGCGCAAAAAAATTACAACGACGGTTTACGGAATCGGTTATTCCTCATACGGTTTTATTGGTCTATCTGGTCATCGCCATGTTCCCAATTTTGCTGGTGATCCTCAACTCGTTCAAAGCGCGAAAAGCGATTTTTAACAATCCGCTGATGATTCCAACGTCGGAAACGTTTAGCCTGGAAGGATACGCGACGGTTTGGGAACGAGCCGGATTCCCCTCCTATTTTGCCAACAGCCTGACGGTGACAGTTGTCACCATTTTGTTAGTGCTCATTGTGGGCGCGATGGCGGCGTTTGCGCTGTCGGAGTATCCATTTCCGGGCAATCCGCTGTTGGGAATCTATCTGGCGCTGGGGATTATGATTCCGATTCGGTTAGGAACGGTGGGTATTTTGCGGCTGATCTCCTCGCTGGGATTGGTGAATACGCTGACGGCGCTGATTTTGGTTTACACGGCGCAGGGGCTGCCGCTGACGATTTTTGTGCTGCAAAGTTTTATGCAGCAGGTGCCGCGTGAGCTGAAGGAAGCGGCGCGGGTGGATGGCGCCAGCGAGTACCGCATTTTCGGGCTGGTGCTGCCGATTGTGCGCCCAGCGATTGCGACGGTGGCGGTGTTTGTGATGATTCCGATTTGGAATGACCTCTGGTTCCCGTTGATTTTGGCGCCGGGCGAGAAAACGAAGACGGTGACGCTGGGGGCGCAGCAGTTTCTGGGCCAGTTTGTGAGCGATTGGAACGCGGTTTTGGCGTCGCTGTCGCTGGCAATGATTCCGATTTTGGTTTTGTATCTCATTTTCTCGCGGCAGTTGATTCGCGGGATTACGGCGGGAGCGGTGAAGTAAGTATGAAGGATGAATGCAGGTTTTCATAATTCATCCTTCATAATTCACAATTTTCATTGGAGTGAGTATGCGCGTTGGCATTGTGGGAACAGGATTTATGGGGCGGACGCACGCAGCAGGCTGGGCGGCGACGCCGGCGGTGATTGGCGGTTTTGTGGGCAAAACGGCCGTTTCCGCCGCCGAACTCGCTCAACAAACCAACAACCGAACTTACGCCAATTTCGATGAGATGTTGGCCGATGTGGACGCGGTAGACATCTGCGCGCCCACTCATTTGCATCATGAGATGGTCTTGCGCGCCGCCGCCGCAGGCAAACACATCGTCTGCGAGAAGCCGTTGGCGCGCACGCTGGAACAGGCGCAGGAAATGATGGCCGCTTGCGAGGCGGCTGGCGTGAAGCTGCTTGTGGCCCATGTGGTGCGCTTCTTCCCGGAGTATGCCCTGGCCAAGCAGAAAGTGGATGCAGGGGAGATTGGGGAAACGGCCGTTATCCGCCTAAAACGCGGCGCCTTCCAACCCAAAAAAGCGGCCGATAACTGGTTCGTGGACTTTGAGAAGTCGGGCGGGATGATGTTGGATTTAATGATCCACGATTTTGACTACGCCCGCTGGGTAGCCGGAGATGTCATCCAGGTTTACGCCAAAAACATCAGTGGCAGCCAGCCAGACGCGGCTGTGGATCACGGGCTGGCCATCCTCACCCACCAAAACGGCGCCATCTCGCACGTCGAAGGTTCCTGGGCCTACCCGCCGCCGCTGTTCCGCACCCGGTTGGAAATTGCGGGGGATAATGGATTGATTCAGTTTGATTCGGGACAGATGATGGCCGTTGGCATTTATCTACATCAGCAGGTAGAGGACGCGCCGGATGTGCCGCTGCCGGGCAGCCCGCTCAGTGAAGACCCGTACACAACACAAATTAAGGCATTTTACGACTATTTGGTAAATGATAAAGCGGTGAGGGTGACGGCCGTTGACGGCTACAAAGCGTTACAAATCGCCCTGGCCGCTATCCAATCGGCCCAAACCGGCCAGCCAGTAAAAATCGGGGAGGCGCTATCATGAAAATCGGCATCATGAGTTTTGCCCATCTGCACGCCGAAGCCTACATCGGCAACCTCCGCGCCATCCCCGGCGTGGAGATGATCGGCATCGCCGACGATAATCTAGAACGGGGACAAAAATTCGCCCGGCGGTTCGACGCCCATCTTTTCCCCAGCTACGAAGCGCTGTTGGCCGAAGAGCCGGATGGCGTCCTCGTTTGCTCCGAAAACGCCAACCACCGCTCGCTGGTAGAAATGGCGGCGGGGGCGGGCGTTCACGTCCTATGCGAAAAACCGCTGGCAACGACGCGGGAAGATGCCCAGGCGATCATCGCCGCCGGCCGCAGCGCGGGCGTCATTTTGATGACGGCGTTCCCCATGCGTTTCAGCGCACCGCTGCAGCAGCTCAAAGCGCGGCTGGATGCGGGCGATTTGGGCCAGGTTTACTGCCTGAACACAACCAATCAAGGCCAGATGCCCATCGCCCACCGCCGCTGGTTTGTGGATAAGGAACTGGCCGGCGGCGGGACGATGATGGACCACATCGTCCATCTGGCTGACATTTTCAACTGGTTCTTTGGCCGCGATTTGGATTCCGTTTACGCCCAATCCAACCACATTTTGCACGCCGACGCGGTGGATGTGGAGACGGGCGGCCTGATTATGCTGCAATACGCCAACGGCCTATTTATGACGATTGACAGCAGTTGGAGCAAGCCGCTCAATTACCCCACCTGGGGTGGTCTGACGATGGAATTGGTCACGGAGCGCGGCCTGACGGTGGTGGATGCGTTCAGCCAGAATTTGAACATTTACCGGCAGGAACCGCCTGCTAACCAGTGGGCCTACTGGGGTTCGGACATGAATCAGGCGATGATTGAGGAATTTGTGGCGGCGATTCGGGAGGGGCGGGAAACGGCCGTTACCGGCGAAGACGGTTTGTTTGCCTTAGAAGTGGTTTTAGCAGCCTACGAATCAGCAAAAACCAACCAGCCCGCGCAACTAGAAACTGGAAACTAGCGACTACCAAACCACCAGACTACCAGACTACTTGACCACTTGACATACGCCAACAGCAAATGATAACATAATCGTATTGTAGAAAATGTACAGACTGTAACAAATATACAAAAAGGAGCGTGTTGATTATGGAAAAAACATTAGGCATCACAGAAATCAGAGAGTCATTAGGCGCTGTCGTTGATGATGTTCAACACCAGAATCACAAATATATCATTAGCCGGCATGGAAAACCGGCCGCAGCGGTGGTGCCTTTGTATGTTTACGATAATTGGAAACGAAACCGGGAGCGTCTGTTTGAATTAATCAGTCAAGCCCAAGAGTCCAGCGGCGATCATGATCCCGACGAGATTATGGCGCTTGTTTTAGAAGCGCAGCAAGCGGTTAGAACAAAAGCTGGCTAACATGGTGAAAGCTGTCCTTGATGCCAATGCTCTTGTGAGCGGAATCCTAAATTTGAACGGCGTTCCCGCTCAAATTCTGGAATTCTGGAAGGACAAAAAATTAGAGATGATCATAAGTCAGGATACGGCCGCTGAATTGGGACGTGTCTTACGTTATCCACGCATCGTCCGATTGCACCGGTGGGGCGAAACTGAAATAGCAGAATTTTTATCTTTACTCAGAGGAGATGCGACTGAAGTGACGCCGTTGGAAACGGTGACGGCCGTTACCAACGATGAGTCTGATAACCGCTACCTGGAATGCGCTGTCGCTGGTGGGGCTGGATATCTGGTAACGGGAGACAAAAAGCATTTGCTGCCTCTGAAATCGTACCAAAATATCAGGATTATCACGCCGACGATATTTTTAACGCTGCTCAAATTACGAGAAAACGATTAGAAGCGCATGACTATGCAGCTAAATACAACGCACATTTATCGAGAAATCCATGAACAACCGGCCGTTATCAGCCATTTTTTACAGCAGGAGCAGGGAACGGCGCGGCGGTTGGCTGACATCATTCGTGCGCGGGGCATTACCCACGTTGTCATTGCCGCGCGGGGAACGAGCGATAATGCGGCCCGTTACGCCAAGTACGTGTTAGGCGCGATGAACGGGCTGACGGTGGCGCTGGCAACGCCCAGCCTGTTCTCCATTTACAAAAAGCCGCTCCGTTTTGGCAATGCGCTGGTTTTGGGCATCAGTCAGAGCGGCAAAAGTCCGGATATTGTGGCCGTGTTGGCCGAGGCGAGAAAGCAAGAGGCGGTTACGGCCGTCATCACCAACATCCCCTCATCCAACCTGGCCCAGCAAGGGGATTTCGTCCTGTCCTTGCATGCCGGTGAGGAAAAAGCCGTCGCCGCTACCAAGACCTACACCAGCCAACTGGCGGCCATCTCTCTGTTGAGCGCCGCGCTGGCCGAAAGCGACGCCATGCTAACCGCCCTGGCGCAAATCCCCGACTGCATGACGCAAACCTTATCCGCCAACCCGGCCATTGACCGCGCCGCCGAACGCTACCGCTACATGCGCGCCTGCGTCGTCATCGGGCGCGGCTACAACTACGCCACCGCCTTTGAGTTGGCCTTAAAGCTGAAGGAATTGACCTACACGATGGTGGAGCCGTACAGCAGCGCCGATTTTATGCACGGGCCGCTGGCGCTGGTGGAACCCGCTTTCCCGGCCATCGTCGTCGCTCCGTCGGGGGTAATGCTGCCAGAAATGCAAGCGTTTGTTCGCACGTTAAACGAGCGCGGGGCGGAAACTATCATCATCAGCGACGATGTGGAGACGTTGGAACTGGCCCGCACGCCGCTGAAATTGGCGACGGCCGTTCCCGAATGGCTCTCGCCTCTGATCAGCATTGTACCGGGGCAGCTCTTTGCCATGCACCTGGCCCATACCCGCGATTATGATGTGGATGCGCCGCGCGGCATTCAAAAAGTGACGGAGACCAGGTAACAATTAACGGCCAACAGCCAGCAATTAACGGTTAACTGGCAAAACGAGATGGAAGGCGCTGCCGGGACAGGTCTCTTCGCTGCAGCCGTCGCTTTCGACCCAGATACGGCCGTTATGCGCTTCCACAATCCCCTTCACAATCGCCAATCCCAGGCCGGAGCCACCTCCCTTAAACTTCGTTTTACCTGACGAGTGCAGCATGACCTCCCCCGTCTGGTAAAACTTCTCGAAAATAAGCGACTGCACCTCCGGGGCGATGCCGATACCGCTGTCAGTTACGACAATTTCCACCGTTGGCGGGGAATCGTGCGCCTGGCTGCTAATAACAATTTGGCCGCCGTCCGGCGTGTATTTGATGGCATTGATGATGAGGTGATAAAAAACCTTTTGCAGCGCTTCGGCGTCTGCTTCAATTTCAGGCAAATGGCGCAAACTATCAATTTTCAGCGTTAAATTTCGCTCGGCAAGTGTATTACGGAACTGCTGACCGACCATGTGGATTAGGGGAGATAGTGACAGCGGCGTCGGAGTCAGCATCAGCGCCTGACTGTCTATTTTAGCAACGTCTAACATAGATTCCACAATCGCTTCTATGCGCGCCGCGCCGTCCTGGATACTTCGTACCCGTTTCCAATAATCACTGTTTTGCCGAATCCCCTCATCTTGCAGCAGAATCTGGTTATGGACGTTCAAAATAGTGAGTGGGGTGCGTAGTTCATGGGAGGCGATGGTGATAAAGTCGGTCTTAGTTTTGTCCAGCCGCTCCAGCCGGGCGTAAGCTTCGCGCAGTTCATGCGTGCGCTCCTGAACTTTTTCTTCAAGCTGGCGGTTGAACTGACGGGTCTGCTGGTACAACCGGGCATTTTCAATCCGCAAGATTTCAGATTTGCGGTAGGTGAGTGTCAGAACGATTTGGGCAATACCGCCGGTAGCCGCCGCTGCCAGAATGACGACGCCGTAGAAAATCCATTCCTCGCCCGGCGGGAAGATCAAGGCTCCAACCAGCCAGCCGATGAGGGTAACGGCCGTTAACGTCAAAAACCACCGCGTCGAAAACAACAGCACCCCAATCCCCACCAAAAAAAAGGCTAGATTTGCCGACTGGCGGGGATTGCCCGTAAAAAACAGGCGCAGCATCATACTCAACAAAACCAGGCTTGTCGCCAGCCCATAAATATGGTTGGCTTGCGTAGGTCGGATGCGTTTTTGCAGCACCTGCCGCCGCAGCCCATAAATAACAACGGCGCTAATCGCGGCGATTGCCACCATAACGGCCGTGTGGTTTTCGCGTAAGATGAAAGCTTGAATGAGCGCGTAAAGCGTAAAAAGAATGCTCAAACTAACGCTGACAAACGGAAAATTGTGTAACTGCGCCTGCTCCACTGCTGCCCGGATCTGCGCTTTGGTTACACCGTGCCTGTCTAACTTGCCCGGCCGCCAATTGGCGAAAATATTATTCATTCCTGGTACTGCCTGTTGATTTAACGCTTGCTGCTCCGATTGTAAGCGAAGTGAGATAAAACGCAAAGACACTCGTTTGTTTCAGTCAACAGTTTGCCCCTTCGTGATGGCTTCGAACACCGCCGCCAACTGGTGAATCCCGCGGGCTACTTCCGCTTCCGTCAATCCGCTAAAACCCAGCAAAATCGAAGGTGGGGCCGGCGACTGCAAATGATAGGGTGCGCCGGGATAAACGCCAACGCCGGCCGCTGCCGCTTTTCGCACCAGCTCCGCCTCATCAATCTGCGGGTTCAAATACAACATCACATGCAGTCCCGCAGCTTCATTGGAGTAATGAAACTGGCCGGGCAGATATATTTCCAATGATTGAATTAACACCTGCCGCCGCTGCCCGTATGCTTGGCGCAAATGGCGTAAATGGCGTTCAAAATGTCCTTCGGTAAGGAAATCAGACACGGCAGCTTGTGTCAATGTGGGCGCGCCGCGATCTACCAGCGCTTTGGCGCGGACAAAAGGCGCCACCAGGGCGGCTGGCAGAACAACATATGACAGGCGCAGGGCCGGAAACAGCACTTTGGAGAAGGTGCCCAGGTAGACAACACGGCCGTCTTCATCCAATCCTTGTAACGCGGCCAGGGGACGGCCGTCATACCGCAGTTCGCCATCATAATCATCCTCAACAATCAGTGCATTATGCGCCCGCGCCCATTGCAGCAAAGCCAGGCGGCGCGGCAGCGGCATCGTACCGCCGCTGGGAAACTGGTTCGATGGCGTAACGAAAATCAGACGCGCCCGACTTCTAGCCGGAATTTTCTCGACCGGCAGCCCATGATCATCAACCGGCACGGCCGACAGTTTGGCTCCATGTGTCCGCAGCAGAGCAAAGGCCGCCGTATACCCCGGCGTCTCCACCAGCGCCTCGTCCTGGCTGGTGAGCAGCAGCCGGGCCAGAATGTCTAATGCCTGCTGCGCGCCGCTGACGATGACGACCTGCTCCGGCGTACAGCGAACGCCGCGCAAACGCCCCAAATAGTCGGCCAGCGCCTGCCGCAGCGGGTAAAAGCCGGCTACGGAGCCATAACGCGACAACATCACATCATCTGTACTGAGGTAACGGGCCAGGAGCCGACGCCAGATGTCATAGGGGAAAATGTGGGGAAAGGAACGGCCGAATCCAAAATCAATAGGCGGCCGACTCTGCGGTTGGGGATCATCTCCAGCGGCTTGCTGTACCCGCTTCCCCCAGGGAGAAAAAGCGGGGCGAAACGCAGCCTCATCCGGCCGTTGTCCGGTGGGAACCACGCCATCAGCCACAAACGTCCCGGCGCCCACTCGGCTGACAACATAGCCTTCTGCCCCCAGTTGTTCATACGCCTGCACCACCGTTACCCGCGCGATCTGGTGTTGGCGAGCCAACTGGCGGCTGGCGGGTAGTTGGCTGCCTGGCGGCAGGTCGCCCCGCAAAATAGCCGCCCGCAGCTGCCGGTAAACTTGCCAGTAGAGAGGGAGTGGGCTATCTTTTTGAAGGTGTAGTTTTGGTAGCATGGTATATTAGTGCGAAGTGAAAAATGAAAAGTAAGTGGCAAGTCGTTTATTACTTTGCAACCCGGCAACTTTGTGACTCTAATCCATTTTAACAGAAATCACGGATTATCTTATGCCTTACCGCAGCAGTGAAAAAACACGACAGAAGAAAGACGCTAAACGGACGATGATGATGCAGGCGGCGGTGCGGGTGTTTGCCGAAAAGGGGTACCATGCAGCGACCATCCGCGATATTGTGGCCGCGGCTCAAGTAGCAATTGGCACGTTTTATTTCTACTTCCCCGATAAAGAGACGCTGTTTGTTCATCTGTACGAAGAAACGGCCGATTTTCTCCTCCAGGCGATCCGACAGGCGATTGGCAGTCGGAAAACGCTGCCCCAACAAGTCGCTGTCGGGTTACAGGCTTATGTCAATATTGCCGTTTATGAACCGGCGGTGGTGCAACTACTGCTGGTCGGCGGCGTGGGGTCTGTGCCGGCTTTAGCTGCCAGGCGCATCGAATTTCGGGAAAAGCTTGTCCGCATCTGGCAACGGCCGTTAGACGACGCCAAAACATTAATCGCTCCCCAAAACACCCGCCGTACGGCTGAAGCGTTAGTCGGCGGCTATGATGAGGTGATTCTAGCCCTGCTCAACCACCCCGACGACGCCAGCGAAGCGGCAACGGCCGTTCACGATATGACCCAATTTACCCTGCGCGCCGTTGCTTACACTGGAAGCCAATACCCGTAACCCGAAGTCCGTACACCGTTATCCGTAGTAATTTTTCAGAGGCCGGCATAACGGATTACCGCTTACGGGAGCTAGAGCCAGAAAGTCTCTTCCTCTAGCTCTAACTTACAGAAATGGTGGAGCCGGTCACATTTTTTTCTACTTCAATGCGATTGGGGAAAGCATCGCGCAGTTCGGCTACGTGGGTGATGATCAAAACGCGCTTGAACTCATCCTGGATGGCGTGAATCGCTTCAATAAGCCGCTGCTGGCCGTTGGGGTCCTGGCTGCCAAACCCTTCATCAATGACCAGAGTTTGCAGCCGCGCCCCAGCCCGCTTGGCTAAAATCTGGGAGAGGGCCAAGCGGATGGCGAAGTTGACCCGGAACTGCTCGCCGCCGCTGAAGTTGGCATACGGCCGTTCCCCGGCGTTGTCTTGAATGCGAATATCCAGTGTTTCGGCCAGTCCTTCCCGGCTTTTTAATGCCCGCTGCGTCTCAAAGCTCACCCGCATTTCGCCATTGGTCAGCCTGTCCAATAACTCATTAGCATGATCCTCGATTTCCGGCAGCGCCTGCTCGATGAGCAGCGCTTGCACGCCATCCCGCCCACACGCTTTTTCCAACAGTTTGAGCCGTTGAATTTGTAATGTTACCCCGGCGCGTTCGACCATAAGCGTTTCTTGCCGCGCGCGCAAATCGGCCAGCACATCCAGCCGCTGTTGGGCCGCGCCCACGCGCCGGTTGGCGGCAATTTGCTCCTCGCGCAGCCGGAACACCTCGTCTTCCACGCCGCGCAGGTTGCCGCTGTCGGCAGCAATCCGCTCCAACTCGGCGCTGGCGGCTTCGTGCTGGCCTTTCATGTCGGCAGCAGTTTGTTCCTGGCCGGTGATTTGTTCGGCTAGATGCGCCAGCGTATCTTCCAATGGCTTAACGGCCGCTTCCGCCTGTTTCAATTCCTGCTGGCGCGTTTGTGCCCCGGCCAGTTCATCACGCTTTTGGCGGGCGGCGTCATGGGCGGCCAGATCGTAACCAATGGCGGCGATTTGTTCATCCAGTTCAGCCAACGCGGCCAGGTCGTCAGTCGCGTACTCTCTAGCTTCTAGTCTCTGCTTCGTTTCCGCCAATGTTTTCTGTCCAACCTGTTCCCATTCTGCTGCCAGCCGCTCAATCTCGGCCAACCGCGCTTCAGCCTGGGAGATTCGTCGCTGTTGACCTTGCCGCTCTTTTTCCAGCGCCGTTTTTTGCTGCACGGCCGTTGCCAGTTCCTTGATTTGGGCCTGCTGGGCGGATACGGCCGTGTCGTCAGCTAGTCGTTTTTCCAGTTCAGTTAATCGCGTCGCCTGTCTACCAGATTCCCATTCGGTAACGGCCGTTTCAATCTCTGCCAGCCGCGCTTCCGCCTTCGCCAGCCGCTGCTGCTGCGTTTTCTGGTCGCGCTCAATCCGGTCGCTTTGTTTGATTTGCGCTTCCAGCCGGACGATTTCTGTCGTTAAGGCGGCGATGTGATCCTTGTTAGCGCGGAAACGGCCGCCCATCTCCTCGCCTTCCGCTTGCAACTGGGCCAGCACCTCCTGGCGGTGGTCGTCGCTGAGCGGCTGGCCGCAGAGCGGACATTGGCCGCCGGATTCCACTTTCAGGCCGTCAATCCGTTCTTTGAACCGATTCATCTCCGCTTTCAGGCGCTGCTGTTCGCTTTCCAGGCTGTTTTTATCGGCCAGACTGGTGGCGTACTGCTTGTTCCATCCGGCAATGGCGGCCACTTGAGTCGTCAGTTCGGCCAGTTCCTTTTCAGCTTGTTGGGCGTTTTGGGCAACGGCCGTTTTCTCAGCCACTATTTTTTGTATTTTGCGCGACTCGGCCTGGATCTGTCCCTGCTCCTGCGCCAACAGCTTGCGTTCGCTCTCTAGCCGCTGCAGTTTGGCTTTGGCTTCGTGCCACGTTTGTTCCTGTTGGGTTAAATCGGCAACGGCCGTCCCCAATTCTGCCAACCGCGCCTGCCCGGCCACCAACTTTTGCGTCACCGACTCCCGCTCGATAGTGGCGGCGGCGACCCGTTCCGCCTGCGCGGCCAGTTCTTGGGCTTGCTGTTCCAGCTTGCTTCTGGCCTGGGTGACGGCCAGTTCGTGCGGTCGTTTTTTTTGCTGTAACTGGTTGAAGGCGTCAGCTCTGGACTGCCAGCCGCGCAAATCCAGCGCGGCCGTCTCCCAGGCAGCGTACTCGGCCAGAATTTTGTCAGCTTCGTCCAGGATGGCCTGATAAGTCTCTCGTTCTTTCTGCCGTTTTTGCCGGGTCTGTTTCAGATCGGCTAATGATTTTTGAGCGCGGATCAAATTATTTTCTAAATTTTTGACAAGTTGTTTTTGTTGGGAAACGGCCGTTTCTGCCCGGCGCAGCTGCTGTAATAATACTTCCTTATCTTTAAGCCGTTCAGCAATAATCGCCAATTCTGCCTGAGCTGCTTGCAACGTTTCCTGCCGTTCCGCTTCTTCGCCCAACTCCAGTTCAATCTCGCCCAGTTGGCCGTCCAGCAAGATGAGCCGATTTTCCACTTCCTTGCGCCGGTTTGTCGCCAGTTCTTTGTACTGGTCCCAGACATTCACGCCCAGCAGTTCGGCCAAAATTTCTTTACGGCGTCCGGCCGTCTTGGTGGTAAATTCGTCGGCCTTGCCTTGCAGGAGGAAGCTGGCGTTGATGAAAGTGTCGTAATTCATGCGCAGCAGAGCTTCGATGGCCGCTTCCGTTTCGCGCAGTTTGGTTTCGCTCAATGTTTTCCAGCCGCCGTCGGCCCATTGTTCAGGATCAACGGCCATTTGCAGTTCCAGCAGGGTGCGTTTACGCGCTTTTTTGCGTCGCAAAACACGGTACACACTGTTTTCTAGCTCGAAAACCAAGCTGACTTCAGCGCCATCCCCGCCCAATGCGGCGACGCGGTTGACCAGATCATCGTCGCTGCGGCTGCGGCTCTGACCGAACAGCGCCCAGGTCATCGCGTCCAGAATAGTGGATTTGCCGGCCCCGTTGGCTCCGGAGATGCAGGCCAGATGGATGCCGCTGAAGTCGAGAACGGCCGTGTCGCGGTAAGAGAGAAAGTTGGTGAGTTCGAGTTTAAGTGGAATCATTGTTGAATGATGAAGGCGGAATGATGAATGATGAATTCAGTGTTCATCATTCATCATTCATCGTTTCTAAGACTTCTTGGGCCAGGGCTTGCATAACGGCCGTTTCCTCTGCCTCTAGGCCGATGGTTTGCCAATAGGTATCCAGCAGTTGGACGGGCATGAGGGTTTCGACAGCGGCCGTATCTCCCAATCTGGCCCGCTTTTCTGCCAGCCGATGTTTTTGGATTTGTACGCTCAACGCTTCTTGGAACCGCTCCATAACGGCGTGGTCGTCCAGCAGCGGCTCCCAATCACGCGGATAGCTCAGTTGAACGCGGCAGATGGCCCCGGCAACCTTATCCGGTTCGGGTAGCTGGCGCATCACATCTTCCATGAAGGTATCGGCGTCGAGGTCGTCCACTTTGATGTCTATGAAGCGGCGGGTCTTGAGGTCTACAAACGCCCAATCAGTTTGTCCTTTGCTCACGTCAGCTAGCACAAACCCTTTTGTCTCATGCACTTCGCCAAAATCAATTTTTTCGATGGAGCCGGGGTAGACGATGGGTGGATGGCTGCCTTTGGCATTGAGATATTGGCGTTTGTGAATGTGACCGAGGGCGACATAATCGAGCCGTTTGTCGTTGACGATACGGCCGCTTAACACCAATTCGTGGCCCAACATGACGGCCCGCTCGCTGCCATATTTCGCGCCCTGCACGCTGGCGTGGGCGGTGAGGATGAGGGGGAGGGTAGGGTCAGCATCTTCCAACAATTGCAGGATCGCGTCGGTTACGCGCCCTTCGAGCATGGTCAGCACGTCATCGAGTGATTTACCGGCCGTTTCTTCGCGGGTCAGCATCCGGCTGCGCGACACCCAGGGGACGGTGATGATTTGTACCGGCGCGCCTAACTCGTCCGGCCCCAGCAGGCGAATGGTGTCGGCAACATGGATGTGGGGCACGCCGAGGGTGCTGAATTCGTGCAGGGTGTGGGCACGGCCGCTGGCTGGGGACATATCGTGATTGCCAACTAACAACACGGTCGGAATGCCGGCTTCGGACAGCCGTTTGATGCGTCGTCCCCATTCGCGTTGGAAGGTGGGCTGGGGGTTACGGTCTTTGTAGGCGTCGCCGGCAAAGATGACGAGGTCTACGGGTTGGGAAACGGCCGTCTCCACGATCTGATCCAGCGCATTCAAAAAATCAACCACGCGGATGGGCAGCGCTGTGTCGGGATCGTGACGGCCGTAATTGGCAATATCAATATGGGCGTCGGCAAAATGCAGCAGGCAAACAGGTTTTGTCATAAGTTTTTTCGAGAAGAAAGATTGATGATTAATGATTGATGGTCGAGCGATCTTTTAATCTTTAATTATCGATCTTCAACCCTACTTTTGCACAATCAGCCGGTAATTAGCTGTATTGGGATCGCCGCCAGGCCAGACGCGCTCTACCACGATGTAATAGCGTCCGGCAAGTAATGTTAAGGGCACGGATTCATCTAATCCTTGCAGCCTATCCCCCTTGCCCTGTATCTGCTTACTGGCGTCATAAATAGCGATGTCGTAGTTACTGTCCGCAGGAACCTGGGTCAAGTTAATGGTTACGGCGGGTAAAGCCGATAATTCAAATGTGTAGACATCATAGTAATCGTTCCGGTTGTCAAAGTTGCGGAAGTCAGCCACGTTAAGCGCCAACGGACGGGCCACACCAAAATGATCGTCGGGGCGATTGTTATCGCCATAATCTGAAAAAACGACTGGCAAGAGATGTTGATGTGTAGGCAGAAAAATACTTTCTACCAACGACAGCGCGTTTTGACTGCCTGTCATGTCATTGCCACCGATAACCCACAAGGCGCTGTCCACCACGCCGCCGCGCGGCCAGGCCCGGGCGAGTTGTGACTGGGAACCGCCCAGATCGTGGTTGACATCCAGTACGGTCCAGGTGTTGGTTGTCGGGTCGTATACTTCTGTTTCCGAGACGGCCGTATTGTTGCCATCAACACCGCCAAACACGTACCATTTGCCATCAGGGCCAACGGCGCTGCCGGCCGCGTAACGGCCGTAATTCAACGAACCAATCGTCGCCCAGGAGCCGGCGCTTTGGTCGTAACATTCACCGCTGGCCAAAAGGATAATATTATTCCCATCGTGTCTGAGGCCGCCAACAACGCAAATTCTGCCATTGACCAACGCGGCCGTGTGGGCGTAGCGGGAGACGGACATGGCCGATTTTGACTGCCAGAGGCCAGTGGGAAATGTGGCATTGGCAACCGGGTCAAAGAACAATATTTCGCTGCGTACATCGTTGACGCTGGCGGGGTCGCCGATTGTGTTAAGGCCGCCGGTGAGGTAGTAACCTGGCTTGGGGCTGGTGACGGCAACGGCCGTTGCCCAGGCGAAATTGGGTGTGGTGGGCGGAACGCCTTCGGTGACGGCCGTGCGCGTGAGCCAGTAACCACCCTGGATGTCGTAAGCCCAGTGGGTCATGTCGTAGGCGCTGCCCCCGGTGTAGCCGGATGGGAGATAGATACGGCCGTTATCGTCAAGCCCATCCACGTAAACGGCCGTAGTATTGGAATAACCGGCTCCCGGCATAGACTGTAATGTACTCCACAGCCCGGTATCTGTCTCAAATCGCTGGATTTGATTACTGATTTCGGGGATGGCGCTGAGGTTTGTCTGGCCGCCGATAACGTAAATGTCATTCCCATTAACGGCCGTTGCATGACGGCTTAACCCACCTGATGGACGGAGACCTTCCAGCGTCCAGAGCGAATTAATAGGGGCCATCAAGGCCGAGATATTTAGCGTTTTCTCGGTAGGCGCGCTAAATTCCCAGTCGGCTACCTCGACGTAATAAGTCTCCCCTTTACGCACCGTTATGGTGGCCTCAGAAGTAAACCCGTTACTGTCATCGCTGCATACAACCGTTGTCAAACTGCCGCAGCTGCCAGCGTGTATAGCCATAATCGTATCATAATTGCTGCCAAACGTGCTGATGCGGGCATGACCATTATAAGGCGCTGTAAACTGGTACCAAACCGTGCGATACCCGGCCGATGGCGCGCCCCAGGCGCAGCTTAACGATGGGTCGGTCAAATCTTCCCCCATACTGTTGACCGACGTTGTGCCTCCATCACCTGTCTCCGAGACCGATAAAAAGGTCGCTGCGGAACAACTATCATTCGCCGCCCCGGCCGAAGGGGATGATGGCGTTTGGGATGTGTCTACCGGGGTTACCGTAATCGGCTGCCATTCACTGGGCCCGGCGAGCATCTGTTCAGGGGGATTGGTGACAATGATGGGGTTGCTTTGTGTTGCTACTCCCAACGGGTAGTCTTGCGCCCAAACCACAACTGAAATCAGGAAAAGACCAAGCGCCAATAAAAGCAAAATTGTATAACGCCGCATACCTACTTACCTCTTTTGATTTTGTGGCGATTGTACAAGGGAAGCGGCAGGGGGCAAGTTTGCGCGAAGGGACGGGGCGGCAAGTGGCGAATCCTTTGCCAACCCGCCCCTTCGGATAATTATGAGCGCGGCGCGGCTCTGTGCAGGGCTATCGTAACCGATTGATCGCCGACAGTTATTGTTTCCTCGTAGGCGGCGTCGGGCAGAGGAACGGCCGTCATCGTCAACGTTAATGTCTCTTGTTTAATATAATCGGCGTAATTCACCAGGGCGGCGGCCACATCGCCCGCCGCTTCATACGACAAATCAATTCGGTCCGAAATCTCCAGACCGGCATCTTTACGCATATTGTTGATTGCCCGTACTAGATCGCGGGCATATCCTTCCTGCGCCAGTTCCGGCGTCAGTTCGGTGTCTATGGCTACCGTGACCCCCTTGTCGCTGGCTACCGCCAGGCCGCCGCGCGATTCCGTCTGCACCAGCACATCCTCACTGCCCAGCGTAATCGTTTGCCCATCCACCAACAGCGTCAATGCTTCGCCTGCCTGAAGCGTCCGGGCGGCCACAGCCGGATCGAGAGCCAGCAACGCCTGCCGCACTTTCGGGAACAGCTTACCAAACTTCGGTCCCAGGATGCGGTTGTTGGGCATCAACTTATAGTTGACTAGGTCGCCTACTTCCGATACCACCTCTATTTCTTTGACGTTGATCTCTTCTTTGAGGACATCGGCCAATTCCACCAGGTTATCTTGTTCCTCCTGGGTGGCAACATTGACGCGGGCTTTAGAAAGCGGCTGCCGCAGCTTGATGTCGGCGGCGCTGCGGGCCGAACGGCCGAGGCTGGCGGCGGTGATGGCTAACCGCATCTTGTCGAGCAGATGATGGTCCAATTCGTCGGCGTCGGCTGCCGGGTAAAGGGTGTGATGGACGCTGGCCGGCGCATCCGGATCAACGCCGCGCACCAGGTTTTGGTACATTGCTTCGGTAGTGAAGGGGATGAAGGGGGCCAGCAGTTTGATGAACTCAACCAGCGCCTGGCGCAGGGTGGCATAAGCGGCATTTTTGTCGTCGTCGGCCTCGCTCTTCCAGAAACGGCGGCGGGAGCGGCGCACGTACCAGTTAGAAACGTCATCCAGCAGCGCATCCAGGCGCTGGGTCGCTTTTTCGGAATCGAAGCTGTCCAAGGCGGCGCGGACGGATACGGCCGTTTCCTTCACCCGCTCCAAAACCCATCTATCCAACTCGGCGTGGGCGACGATGGGGGATTGATGATTGATGATTGATGATTGATGATTGATGATTGATGATTGATGATTGACTTCCGAATCATCAATCTTTAATCTTTGATCTTCATCAGGGTCCCATCCATCCAAATTCGCATACGTCACAAAAAATGAATATACATTCCACAACGGGATCAGGAAACGGCGGCGCATATCATCGCCGATATGGTAGCCAAAACGCAGGTCTTGCTCTGGCTTGCAGCTAGCATACAACCAGCGCATTGTATCCGCGCCCATGGTATCGGCCGCTTCGTTAAACTCGATCATATTGCCCCAGGATTTGTGCATTTCACGGCCGTCTTCGGCATAAAGGGTGGCGTAGCTAAACAGATTCTTGAACGGGCCGACGCCGTCGGCCATGAGCGTACTTTGGGCCAGCAAACTGTAAAACCAGTTGCGGAACTGGCCGGGGAAACTTTCGCTGATCCAGTCAGCCGGGTACCATTTCTCCCAATACGCCCGGTCGGTGCTGTAATGGGTGGTGCTGATGCCCACGATCCCCGCATCTAGCCATGGATTACCGACATCCGTGATCCGCGACACCGGCTCGCCGCAGGCCGGGCAGGCGATTTTTACAGCGTCAATGTAAGGTCGGTGTGGGGTGTGTCCTTCGAAATTCTCCCAGCCAGCCACGGCGCGTTCTTTCAACTCTTCACGGCTGCCCACCACATGGAAGCGACCACAGGCCGGACATTCAAAAATGGGCAGCGCCAGACCGTAATATCGTTTCTTGGAAATCATCCAGTCATGCATATTCCGCAGCCAGTCCATTTCCCGGTCATACCCAAAACTGGGATACCAATTAGCCTGGTTGACCGAATCCATGATTTGGTAGCGGAAACTGGCCGCCTTTTCTGCTGACGTCACCTCTTCGTAGGGCTTGTCATACAACTCGCCCATGTTGATAAACCATTCATCCACCAGCCGGTAAACCAGTTCGTTGCCGCAGCGCCAGCAGTGAGGGTAGCGGTGAGCATAACGTTGTTTGCGGTAGTAGAAACCTTTTTCACTTAAATTCTCGAAGATAGCCGGCGCCACATCATGGGCAGATTGGCCGGTGAGCCAGTCGAACCCCTCGATATAGATGCCGTTTTCATCTAATGGGGCGATGACGGGCAGATCGAATTCTTTACTCAGGGCAAAGTCTTCAGCGCCGCAGCCGGGGGCGATGTGAACGATGCCCGTCCCTTCATCTTCCCCCACCTCCTTCCAGGCAATGACCCGGTGAGTGTAATCTTTTTCGGCGAAGGCTTCTTTCGCCGCCGGTAGTTCATCGAAGGGGCCAGTATATTCCCAGCCAAGCATTGCTTTACCCGGCAGTTTGTCCACGACGGTATTGGCTTTGCCAATGAGGGTGTTTTTCATTGCGCCTTCGGCCAGGTAATACGTCCAGTCATCTGCAGCCTGAACTTTGACGTAAGTCAGTTCAGGGCCGACGGCCGCAGCCACATTGCTGGTGAGCGTCCAGGGCGTTGTTGTCCAGACCAGCAGCGCTTCCTTTTCTGAAACCCGAAGGGTCTTCGAAGACCCTTCGGGTTTTGAGACAAGCGGAAAGCGTACAAAAACCGACTCATGCGTCACTTCCTGGTAGCCTTCGGTAACGATCTCATGCTGGCTGATGCCGGTGCCGCAGCGAGCGCACCAGGGCATGACGTCATGCCCCTTGTACACCCACCCTTTTTCAAAGCATCTCTTGAGAAAGGCCCAAATCTGGTAATTATTTTCATTACTGAATGTGAAGTAAGAACCGCCTAACTGGGGCATGCCTAACAGCCCGACGATCTGTTCGACGGTATCGGTGACCGGCCCCTCCGGCCCCTGGACAGTGATGGTTTGCATCGGGTCCTCGACGAGTTTGTCACGCAGCATGCGCAGCATGTCGGTATCGTTCCAGTACATCCAGTAACCCAGACGTTGGGACTGCTCCGTTTGTATGGCGGCGAAGTTGAGCACCTGATGTTTACATTCGTTGGTGAACTTTGCCAGCCCGAACTTCTCGATCTCCCGCTTGCTGTTGAAGCCGAGCCGCTTTTCGACGTTAACTTCGACCCATAACCCCTGGCAGTCAAACCCGTTTTGCCAGCGCTGGTTTTTGCCCAGCATGGCCTGGTAGCGCTGGTAGAGGTCTTTGTAGGTGCGGCCCCAGGCGTGGTGGGCGCCCATGGGGTTGTTGGCGGTGATGGGGCCGTCAATGAAGCTGAAGATGCCATATTCTTTTTCGGTTTTGGCGCGCAAGCGGCGCAGTTCGTTAAAGGCGTCGGTCTCCCGCCAGAATTCGAGAATTTCCTGCTCCAAAGCTACAAAATCCACTTTGTTGGGTACGTCTTTGAATGTCATAAGTTTTCCTTCCGCGTAAAACGTGATACTTTCTTACTGTCGATGAATCCCGGCAGTTGATTATCGTTTGGTTTTGCTGCCGGGGTTGGTAATTCGTTGGTATTGAATGTGACGGACGGCAACGGCCGTTAACCCATCCTCTCTCACCATCTTAACCGGACGGCCGTCGTCTTGCCGCAGATACACCATGCGCTCACGGCCGTTCCAGGCTACCCGTCGGGGACTGACCCACACTTTTTGCCCGGCCACGTTCTCCTCCACGAAATCGGTGATGGCCATGTAACGGGTCAGTTCCACCCGCGCGACGGCCAGCGTATCTGGGCCGCCGGCAACGCTGTTGAGCGCGGCCGCCGGGATGGTGACGACGCCGGGCAGCTGCGCCGCCAGCCCCAGCCCTTCGGCCGACGGGAACCAGAAGCCGTATCCGGCTGGCATTTTCAGCGTTTCGCTTTCGCTGACGCCGTTCACTTCCCGGCTGGCAGTGACGGTTTCGGGGTCAAGCAGGACGTCGCCGCGCACCTGTATGCCACTGCCCCAGAAACGGTATTTCAGCCGCTCGATACGGCCGTCTTCGTTCAGCAGGGCATGGTACAAATATGTGTGTCCCGATTCCGCGTCACGGGCGTCCAAATCCACCCGCAAAAAACGGTAGCCAGCGGCCGCTTCTGTCAGCCGCCAATGCTCGACCGCGCCGGTGGCACGGCCGTCCCGCTCATACCGCCACATCCCGGCCGCTAACAATTTTTCATAAGGTTGTTCTTTAATGATGAAGCGCATGATTAAAGATTGATGATTGATGATTGATGATTAAAGATAAATCGGTGGGCACAATCTTTAATCATTAATCTTCAATCTTTATTCCTCAAGCTCAACATAAATCCGCTTGTTGATTTTGCCTTTGCTCTTGTAATTGACGATTCGCATCCGGCCCACTTCGCCGGTGTTGGCGACGTGCGTGCCGCCGTCGGCTTGCAAATCCAACCCAACCAGTTCCACTGTGCGCACTTCGGTGATACCTTCCGGCAGTAGGTTGATTTTGGTGCGAATCAGGTCAGGAATCTGGAACGCTTCTTCGCGGGGCAAGATTTGCACCCGTGTTTCCCGCGCGGCGGCGACTTCGACGTTAACCGCTTTTTCGATCTCGGCGACCAATTCCTGCCGCATCGTCTCAAACTCAAAATCCATCCGCCCTTTGAGCGGCTCCATGGCGCCGCCGGTGACTTGCGCCCCGTAGTCGCGCCAGATGACGCCGCAAAGAATGTGCATGGCGGTGTGGGTGCGCATGAGTTGGTAGCGTCGTTCCCAATCGAGGTGCCCGGACACGGCCGTGCCCCCCCCAGGCAGTTCCCCATCTATAAAATGCGCCACCTGGCCGCCCACCTTCTTCACCTTCGTCACATCCCAGGTCTGTCCGCCGGCCGTCAGCGTGCCCACATCATTCGGCTGGCCACCGCCGCCGGGATAAAACGCCGTCCGATCCAGAACCACGCCGCCCTCAACCTGCGCCGTCACCGTTGCCTCAAACGCCTTCAAATACGCATCTGTCAAGTACAACATTTCACTCATTACTCATCCCTCAATCCTCATCACTCAAAACAAAAACGCCCTCGTCCACAATGGGACAAAGGCGCAAATCCTTCGCGGTACCACCCAAATTCCTGACGCACAGTCAGGCGCTCTATTCGACGACGGCAGTTCGTTACTGCCTATCATCTCGCCCCGGTAACGTGGGGAATTCCGGCTGAGTCTACTCACTAATTACCAATGACGAATAACTAATTTTCGGTCAGCAGCTCCAGAGGGATTTTCGGCCGGTCGTCTGTGCCTGACTTCCACCGCCTCAGGCTCGCTTGCCAGACAAATGCCAGCTTACTCGTCTCTATCACAGCTTTTTGTTAATAGATTGGTGAGCATTATGCCAAAATGAGGGGGGAATGTCAAACAGAGTTTGCAAGTGGCAAGTTTGCAAGTGTGCCCCAATCTGAAGACTCGCATACGCGCATACGCGCACTATAATTGCACAGATGAACGCTGATCACCCCAAGCCGTGTGTACGGCCGTTAACCTGTCCTGTTTGTCATTTGCCCCTGGAACAATCGGGGCGCGTGCTCCGATGCGCCGGAGGCCACGCTTTCGATATAGCCCGCGAAGGATACGTCAACTTGATGACGGGGCACAAACGGCCCAAAATTTTGGGCGATGACAAGGTGATGCTGCGGGCACGACGGCGATTTTTGGAAAACGGCCGTTACGCACCGTTATCAGAAGCTGTCAACCAGATTGTATTGGCCCATTTGGTTGGGGAACGGGGGGAGGAAACGGCCGTACTCGACATCGGCTGCGGCGAAGGGTATTACCTGGGTCGCTTACAGCAGCAGTTACCCGGCAATATTTGTTCATTTGGTCTGGACGCAGCCAAAGAAGCGGCCCGGCTGGCCGCCAAAAAAATACCCCGCGGCTCGTTTCCTCGTCGCCGACGTGAACGGCCGCATCCCTTTTGCCGACCAATCCCTGCAAGCGTTGCTCAACATTTTCGCGCCGCGCCATCCGGCCGAATTTGCCCGCATCGCCGCTCCTGACGCGCTCCTGCTCATTGTCATTCCCCAACCCGGCCATTTACGCGAACTGCGGGAAGCGTTTGGTTTGTTGGCTATTGAACCGGAGAAAAGGCGGCGGGTGATCGATCAATTAAACGGCCGTTTCGCCCTCCAACACAGCCGCTCATTAACCATTGAACTAAACCTGACCCAACCCGATCTGGCCGATTTGGTACAGATGACCCCCAATTACTGGCATCTTACGCCCACAAAACAGGCCCAACTTCAGGCCCTGGCCCGGCTCCAAACGGCCGCGCAATTTGAACTCCTGATGTTTACAAGAGTTGACTAGAACCCTTCGAGATAGGAAAGGTCGGCCATGCCTTGTGTGAGGTTGGCGATGTGCTGCAGGAGGGCCAGGCGGTTTTCGCGCACGGCCGTCTCCTCATCCATCACCAAAACATCATCAAAAAACATATTGATAGCCGGAACCATGCTGCCCAATGCGGTCACAAACGCCGAAACCGTGCCATCCATCTGGCCGGACGCATTCTGGTACGCGGCCAGCAGCGTCTGTTCGGCCGGTATGGCAAACGCTTCAGGGCGCAGCGTGAACTGCTCATCCTGCGTGCGGGTGATACGTACACAGCGAGCGTAAGCATCCAGCAGTTCCGTCCACTCATCGGCTTGAACGGCTTCGCTGAGGGCCGCAGCCGTTTGCCCCGCCAGATACGGATTATGTCCCTGCTCCGCCAACACCGCCTTCACCACACTGGCCGAATGGCCTTGCTCGCGCAGCGCCACCTCCAGGCGACGGTTGATAAATCCCAGCGCTTCTAGCAACGTTTCCGCGTCGCTGGCAACCGGCAAATGCTCTGCCGCCGCCTGCAAACCAGCCCGTAAATCAAATGAAACCGCATTGACCGTCAGGTTTTCAATGAGGTGCAGCGCCGCCCGGCGCAGGGCAAACGGGTCATTTGACCCCTTGGGAGCCAGCCCGGCGGCAAACAATCCGGCCAAGCTGTCCAGCCTATCGGCCAGGGCCAGGGCCAAACCGGGCCGCGTTTCGCTGACGGCGTTGTACTGCCCGGCAATGGCCGCCGCCACCGCTTCCGATTCGCCGCCGCGCAGGGCGTAGTGACCGCCCATGATCCCTTGCAGCGAGGTCATTTCCACGACCATACTGGTGGCTAAATCGGCTTTGGCCAAGGAGGCGGCGCGGGCGGCAACGGCCGTTTCCGTCTTATCCAGACCCAGCATCGCCGCCACTGTAGGAACAAGTTTT
Source organism: Chloroflexota bacterium (assembly GCA_024275635.1). Lineage (GTDB taxonomy): Bacteria > Chloroflexota > Anaerolineae > Promineifilales > Promineifilaceae > JACKCC01. Next base: position 41,344 of record JAJRYT010000034.1, read on the forward strand.
TCCAGACGGTGCGTTTTGTCCAACATTGAACCCAGGTCAGCCTGGAACGTCAGCCGATCTAACGCGGCCACAAACTCGGGCAGTGTTTGTTTACTATCGTTGCCATAGAAAAAATCTGCATCGGCAAAACGAGCGCGGATTACCTGCTCATTCCCATCCACCACCACATCCAGGTGGCGCTCATCGCCATTACGCACAGCGATGAAATAAGGCAGCAGGCTGCCATTCTCGCCATACACAGGGAAGTACCGCTGGTGTTTACGCATGACGGCCACCAGCACTTCGGCGGGAAGGTGCAGGAAGCGGGATTCAAACCGGCCGCGCAGGGGAGTCGGCCGTTCTACTAAATTGGCTACCTCGTTCAGCAAATCAAGGTCATCGGGGATAGTTCCCCCTTTTTCGGCCGCCAAACGGTGAGAAACGGCCGTGATCATCTCCTTCCGTTTCTCCCCATCAATCACAATCCGATTCTTCCGCATATCTACTGCATAATCAGCCGCATCTTTAATCTCAATCGGCGGCGAATCATACGGGCGCAGCCCGCGGCTGGTGCGCCCACTGGCCACACCGGCATAGGTAAACGGAACCACATCCGGTCCAAACAGCGCCACCAGCCAACGCAGCGGCCGACTAAAACTGATATTTGTACCATTCCAGCGCATACTCCGCTCAAATTTGAGGCTGGACATCAGTTTCGGCAGCGCTTCGGCCAGGACGGATGCTGCCGGGCGGCCCATCTCCTTGACCACTGCCGCCACATACCGTTTATTTCCCGCCTCAATTATCTTCAAATCTTCGGGCGCGATACCTTTACTGCGGGCAAAACCAAGCGCGGCCTTGGTCGGCTTGCCGGCAGCGTCAAACGCGCGATCTGCCGGCGGCCCTTTCACCTCCGTTTCCAGGTCAAGCTGGCGGCCTTCAATCTGGCGGATTAACACAGCCAAACGGCGGGGCGTGCCATAGATTTCAATCCGCTTGTAAACCAGACGTAAGGTGTCCAAAAGCTCTGGAACCAGCACGTTCAACTGGTTTAGCGCCGATGTCAAATCGCCCACCGGCAGTTCCTCGCTGCCAATCTCCAGCAAAAAAGTCTGCGGATGTTCCGTCTGCGCCAACTGGATGACTGGCTCCTCCGGCGCGGTTTCTTCTGTGTGCCACACATCCATGAAAGGATATTCCAGCCGCATTCGCTGTTCCACATACTGCTCCGAAATCCGGCGGGCGACGCCGCGCATACGGCGGAAATAGTTAGCCCGCTCGGTCACGCCCACAGCCCCGCGTGTGTCCAGCACGTTGAACAAATGAGAACATTTCAGGTTGTAATCATGCGCCGGAACCACTAACCCAGCGTCCAGACAGCGCTGGGCTTCTTGTTCATACGTATCATAAATTTGCCTGATGGCGTCTACGTCGGCGACTTCAAAATAGTAATGGCAGTGCTCAATTTCGCTTTGCAGGAGAATGTCGCCGTAGGGAATGCCCGCACCGTAATCTATTTTCCAAACGCTATCTACTTTTTGCAGAGCCAATACGATGCGATCCAGTCCATAGGTTAATTCAACCGAGACCGGATTCAGGGGCTGCCCGCCGGCCTGTTGGAAGTAAGTGAACTGGGTGATTTCCTGGCCGTCCAGCCACACTTCCCAGCCCAGACCCCACGCGCCTAACGCCGGGCTTTCCCAGTTGTCTTCCACAAAACGAATGTCATGTTTTCGGGGGTCAATGCCAATGGCTTCCAGGCTTTTGATGTACAGTTCTTGCGGGTTGCCGGGATCGGGTTTGAGGATGACTTGCAGTTGGTGGTGCATTTGCATCCGGTTGGGGTTGTCACCGAAACGGCCGTCATCCGGCCGCACGCTCGGCTCTATATAAACCACATTCCAGGGTTCTGGCCCCAACACGCGCAGTGAGGTTGCCGGGTTCATCGTTCCCGCGCCCACCTGGACATTGTAAGGTTGCTGTACCAGGCAGCCATGATCCTGCCAGTAGGTCAGCAAGCGCAAAATAACTTATTGAAAGCTCAATGGTTTCTTCATCTTTGATCCTACGCCAATGAAGGCGATAATTCTTAGCTCGACTTTGTACAAAATTCGAAATCAGAAATATTTCCAGATAATTTTGTAACCAGAGTGAGAATCTGATTTTAGTCAATGCAACTTTACTCGAGTACGAATATTTGAACATCGCATAAAAAGAGTGACATGCAA
>JAJRYT010000035.1 GCA_024275635.1 Chloroflexota bacterium
CGTGAGTAGTTGTTTTTTGTGGCAGAATTCATATGAAGGCGCCTCTGGCGAAGTGGTTTATCACCATAAACTTTGCCACGAAGGGGGCATCTTCGCCACCTTTTTATCTCTCTATTTGGTTTTTAATGTGCGAAATATAGGGTAAGTAAACAAAAGGCTGTCCTATGCGACAAATCTGGATTGGTAAAGCTGGCCCGCCCAATGTCTTGCAAATTCAAGAAGCGCCCGATCCCACGCCCCACAGCGGCGAAGTGCGCATTCGCGTTGCTGCCAGCGGCGTCAATTTTGCCGATGTGATGGGGCGCATGGGAATTTACCCCGACGCGCCCTCAATCCCTTATGTTCCCGGCTATGAAGTTGCCGGTGAAATTGATATGGTGGGGCAGGGTGTCCCTGATTTCAAAGAAGGCGACAAAGTCTTTGCAATGACCCGGTTTGGCGGCTACAGTGATGTCGTTTGTGCGCCTTTCAAGCAAGTCTACAAGCGTTTAGATTGGATGACAGCCACCGATGCGGCCGCTTTGCCGGTCAACTATCTGACTGCTTACATGATGCTGATTGTGATGGGATCGCTGCGTCCGGGGGATAAAGCGCTTATTCACGGCGCGGGCGGCGGCGTGGGCTTAGCCGCACTGGATATTTGTAACATCATTGGCGCAGAAACTTTTGGTACGGCCTCCCCAGGCAAACATCAATTTTTATTACAGCGTGGTTTGCACCAAGCGATTGATTACCGGAATCGAGATTTTGAGGGCGTTGTCCAGGATTTAACCGGCGGCCGGGGAGTTGATCTTATCCTTGATTCGGTGGGTGGGAAAAATTGGCCTAAAAATTACCGGCTGCTGGCCCCCTCTGGTCGGTTGGTGTATTTTGGTGTGAGCAGCATGGCCTCAGGAAAGCAGCGGTCATGGTTAAATGCGCTTAGAATGTTGGTCTGGCTGCCTTTTTACACGCCCATAAAGTTGATGAACGATAACAAGGCTGTTATGGGCGTGAATTTAGGCCATTTATGGGAGCGCGTTGATTTATTACAAACGTGGCTGCGTCAGATTGTTGCCTGGTATGACGAGGCGTTGTTTCGACCACACGTGGACAGGACATTACCGTTTGAACATGTGGCCGAGGCGCACCATTATATCCAGGATCGGAAAAATATCGGCAAAGTATTGCTGATTCCGTAGAAGGAAATCGGCGTCATTTACGGGGCTACTTCCCCGGAAGCTTGAAGCTTCCGGGGAAGTATAGTTTAGACGTTCGCTTAGTTTGTCTGGCGGCGGCGGTATTCCAGACCAAATCCGGCCAGGACGAAGAGGATGCCGATGCCGGCCGCGATGCCGGTCAGGTTGTTGCGGTCAGCGCCGGATACAGGCAAGATGACGGTAGCGCTTTTTTTGCCGACAGCATTGGCTTTTTGGATGCAGAAGTTCACATCGGTAACAGCCCGGTTGGTGTCGCTCAGGGGTGCCCACAGTGGGTTTTCGGAGGTGACGACCCAATCTGCATTGGGCCTGGCGGTGACGCGCCAATAGCTTTGCCCGGCAGCGAACAAACCATAGATCCCCTCTGGCCCAGAATACAGCGTGATGGTTGTTTTTTCGTCGCTGCTGAGAAATTCAATATCAATTCCCTCTACCGGCACCTCACCTTCAACGCCAGTATCTACACACAGGCCATCGCCATCTACATCTTCATAAACCAGGCCCTGGATGGTGCCTCGGTTATTTTGGGCCTGGGCAGCGCCAATGGCGAATGACAGCAGGATGATGAGTAAGAAGACGGTAAGTACAGTTTTTTTCATTTGAAACCTCCATTTTTATAAACATTTGTCGCCTTCGATGTGTCAATTGACGCTTTCTGGAAGAAAATGTCAATCCTAGTCTGGTTGTTACTTTATGTGCCTTTTCCTACTGAAACTGGTTTGGCTACGATGATGAGCCGATGGGAGTTGTCGGTGTAGGGCCAGCAGGTGATGAGTGTGATTCGCTCATCATTGGTGGGGGCGATCCATTTAGCGTTGGCAATACGAACAGACATGGGTTGGTCGCGTTCGGCTAAAATATATGTTTCGGTGACTTCGTATATGAATTTTTGCTGGGTGTCGAACAGGATAATTTCATCGCCTTCGGTCAGGTCTACCAGATCGCGGAACACTTCGCCATAAATATTGTGGTGGCCGTTGAGGACAGTGTTTCCACTTTTGCCGAGGCGGGCGCTGTTGTTGTGCCATCCGGCTTCGAATCCATTGGGGACAGGCCACTGGTAGTAGGTTTGGTCGTCTTTGCTGATTTGTTCCAGCCCGATTTCGGTGACGGGAGCATCCAGGTCAATTTGTGGAATGAGGATACGGATTGGTTCGCCGATGAAGGGGTCTCTTTTGGCTGCGTTTTCGACGGAAACGAAGTAGTCGGGCAGAACTTCACCAGTTTGTGCCGGGGTTTCAGGGAGCAGGACGGTTGGGGAAGCAATGGTGGGGATGACGGCGATGCTGGCGGGGGTGGGGGGGGTAACGGCCGTTTCCTCTAATAAATTACTTACAGCCCGATACACTGGCAGCGGCATTAGCGATGGCGAAACCAGCCAAATGGATAGGACGGCGCCCAGGATGATGAAACCGGTGACGAGAAAAACAATGCTAATCGGAACCCTTTTCTCATCAGATTCATGAGATGTTGACGCGGACATGATGATAGTATAAACGACAAATGGGTTTATGTAAACGGTGGGCGGGGTGGGGAGCGGGGGATTTATGGCCAGGCGGCTTGAACCAGGGCGGGAAGAATTCGCCCGGACGGGCCGGACAGAGGGTAGTGCATGGATGGGGTGATCGGGGTGGGACTGGGGTTGATTTCGATAGTTATCTTGCCGCGGCGAACTGCTTCCAGGGGGAGGGAGGCGGCTGGCTGAACGATAGCTGAGGCGCCGATGGCGAGGAAGATGTCACCGGATTGGGCGGTGGAAACGGCCGTGCGCAGCACATTAACCGGCAGCCTTTCCCCAAACCAGACCACATCCGGCCGCAGCAAGCCGCCGCAGCGCGGACAGCGCGGCGGAATTTCTCCATTTTCCGCCCATTCGGTCACGATTCGCCCATCCTCAAAACATTTCGTGCGCGTTATATTGCCATGTAGTTCGACAATGTTTTGGCTGCCAGCCCGTTGGTGCAGCCCATCTACATTTTGGGTGATGAGGGTGAATTGGGGTACGCGTTTTTCCATTACCGCCAGAGCCAGGTGACCGGGATTCGGCTTTGCGCGAGCGACCAGATTCCGCCGCCATGCGTACCACTCCCATACCAGATGCGGATTTTGGCGAAACGCTTGTGGCGTTGCCAGTTCTTGCGGATCATACTGTGCCCAAAGCCCTGTTTGAGCTTCGCGGAATGTGGGAATACCACTCTCTGCCGAAATGCCAGCGCCGGTTAGCACAACAACATGCTGTGCCATTTGCAAGGCCGTGATGAGAGGCCGAGGAAAATTATGGTGTGGGTTTGAGTTCATGTTTACCTTGATTACATGGTAATTTTGCGGGCGGCGTGACGGGCGGATTAGATGCCTAAAATCGTTTTCGCCAGCGAGAAGTAAATGAGCAGTCCGGTCGCATCTACAATGGTGGCAATCATGGGGCCGCTGATGACGGTGGGATCAACTTCGAAACGGTCGGCCACGACGGGGATGATAGTGGCTACTGTAGTAGACCAGATGACGACAGCGGGTAAAGTGAGAGCAATTACCAGGGCTACGCCGAAGCCGGTATGCCACAGCAGCGCCCGTAAAATGCCTACGGCGCCCATGACAAACCCCAGAATAAAGCCTACCGAGACTTCACGCTGCCAGGCGTGCCATAAATTATTCATGCGTACTTCTTCCAGCGTGATAGCGCGAATGATGGTGGCGACAGTTTGGGAACCGGCGTTACCGCCGGTTCCTGTGATGAGGGTGATAAAAAATCCCAGGGCTACAACTACATCCAGCTCGTGTTGAAATAAGCGGATTACTTCGCCGGAGAGGGTGGAAGCAACGAACAAGAGCAGGAGCCAGCCTATGCGTTTCCCTACGATTTGAAGGACCGAAGCAGCAAAGTAGGGTTGGTCGAGCGGTTCCGAGCCGCCAAGACGCTGGATGTCTTCGGTGACTTCTTCTTTGAATATGTCGAGTACATCGTCTACGGTGACGACGCCGACAAGACGGCCGTTTTTATCCACCACCGGGATCGCAAAATAGTCATATCGGGCTACCAATTCGGCCAGTTCTTCCTGATCGGCCGTGACGGGAACAGACACAATATCTTTGGTCATAATGTCGGCAACTGTTTGTTCCGATTGGGCCAGAACGAGTGTCCGCAGCGGTAAAACACCGATAAGTTTGTCATGAGCGTCAACGACATAAAGATATTGTAATGTTTCTGGGTCTTCCAAAGAGTGGAGAAACGCAAAGGTTTGGGCGACTGTCCATTGGCGGCGCAGGGCAACGACATTTGTTGTCATCAAGCGCCCGGCTGTATCTTCTTCATGAGCCAGCAGTCCGCGCACGTCTTTCGCTTCTTCCGGCTCCATTAACGCCAGCAGGCGGTCGGAAATGGTGTCAGGCAGCTCTTCGAGGAAATCGGCCGCGTCATCCATCGGTAGTTCGTCAAGCAGGTCGGCCAAGTGTTCATCGTCTACTTTTTCGACCAATTCCTGGCGTATAAAACTACCGATTTCATCCAGCACTTCGCTGGCGGTTTCGATTTCTAACAGGTGGAAGATGGCAACGGCCGTTTCCCCCGGTAGTTGGTCCATCAAATCGGCAATATCGGCCGGATGAACCCCAGCCAGCAGACTTTTCAACTCATCCCAACGGCCTAGCTCGACAAGCGCTTCGATTTCTTCAAGTGTAGGCAGAGTGACGTAACTCTCATCCATAACGCATTCTCCTGGTTGGCTGGATTTCCCAGCGCTGCCGCCAATCAATAGGGGCAAACAGTTGAAAAGTGTGGGCGGGTTGCTTATTATAACGGAAGAAGTTGTAAAGTTGCAGCGTTGCACGTTGCAAAGTGACCTGGTTGCCTCTTCACTATTACCCCTCTGTCGCTTTGCTCAAGGAGAAGACAGTGTCACCTGAACTGCGCGAAATCGGATTGGCTGTATTGATCGTAGCGACAGCCTGGCTCGTGGGCCGGTTGTCTAAGCTGGTTGTGAGATTTGTGGGGACGAAATTAATCGGCCGTACCCACACCCAACTGGATGATGTTATCTTGAATGCGGTTGATTTTCCGCTGCGGGGCGCGACTTTTGTAGGGGGGCTGGAATTGGCGCTCTCCCGAATCAGCCTCATCCCGGTCGATTGGCTGGAGCAGATTGACCTGCTCTTTTTTGTCGTTTATTTTTTATTGGTTTACATCTTTTTGTACCAGTTGATTGGCGGGCTGATTTTTTGGTACGGCCGTGAAGTAGCCGGCCAAACCGAAACCGAACTGGATGACCGCTTCCTCGACCTGTTCCGACGCATTGCCCTTCTGGTACTGACTGTCGTCGTCATCGTCACCGTCCTGGGCCGCTACGGCATCGAAGTCAGCGCCCTGGTAACAACGCTGGGCATCGGCTCCTTGGCCATTGCCCTTGCCGCCCAGGAAACGCTGGGCGATATGATCACCGGCTTCACCATCATGGTTGACCAGCCCTTCAGAGTGGGCGACCGGGTGGAAATTCAGGACATTGACACCTGGGGCGACGTGGTAGACATTGGCCTGCGCAGCACCCGAATCCTCACCCGCGATAACCGGATGGTTTCCGTACCCAACTCTGTCATCGGCAAAGGGCTGGTTGTCAACTACTCCGATCCCAACACGCTGTACCGGGTACAAACGCACGTGGGCGTGGCTTATGGCACCGATGTTGAGCAGGCGCGCCAGGTCATGATAGAGGCGATTCGGGCGCAGGATTGGGTCATGAAGGATAAGAAAATCGAGGCGCTTTTTCTACAATTTGGCGACTCGGCGCTAAATTTCCGGGTGCGCTGCTGGATTGAGCATTACGTGGAAACACGCCGTATTCTCGACAAGATGAATACAGCCCTCTACCAGGCGCTAAATGAGGCCGGTATTGCGATTCCATTCCCACAGCGGGATGTGCGGCTGATTTCGGAGGTGAAGATAGAGAGCGCGTCAGAGGAGAAACAGTATGATTAAAACGGGACCTAATCTGCCCGAATAACCCATTTTTCAGTCTCAGATGCAGAGGAAGTATGGGTGATAATATTTGGTAACTTGTCATTGACGACCGGGGGAAGATTGGTATAATTTGCTCTGCTTTGGGCGGTTGGCTCAGTTGGTTAGAGCGCTACGTTGACATCGTAGAGGTCACAAGTTCGAGTCTTGTACCGCCCACTGAAAGACAAAGTCGCCTTATCAATTTAGATTGTTAAGGTGCGAGTTTTTGAGGCAACCCGCCTACTCTCCAAAGTGACCGGGTTGCCTTTTTTTATTTACAAATCGCGCAGCCTATGCTACGCTAACATCAATGGGCTGCAAGCCCAATATCCCAGACAAGCCGCCTCTGATTCCACCCATCGGCGGCTTGTTTTTTGTCTACGCGCCGCTGCCTAAAACGGTACATCCTCACTCCCCGTTAAATTCACATACCGTTCCGTCAGGAACTGCATCGCATCGGCAAACTTCTCCGCCGGCAGCAGCTTGTAGCTGGTAATACCAAACCGCCGATACAGTTCCCCGTACACACCCTGAAACTCATTCCGGCCAGGCCGCTTCTCCATCATCAGCGCGATCGCTTTCACCGCCTGGCTGATTTGCATGGCTTGTTCATCCGTCACGGCCGTACCGGGCGCCAGCTTTTGTTCAACGGCCGTTAACCGTTTTTGCATATCCCCCACCACCGCCGCCGCTTTGTACAATCGCGTTTCAGTTGAAATCAATCGCCGGTCAAACTCAATTTGTTCTTCAGCCAGACGAGCAATCGCCAGAGCCATCTCTCGTACCTGAAGGAGTGAGGATTCGGTTTTGGAAACGGCCGTTTCCTGTGTACTACTCAAAAAAGCAGATGCTAAAACTTGATAGCATTCTCGCTGGTAACGGATAAGGTTCTCCTTCACCTCTGGCTTGACACGTTTGGGATTAATTCCAGAGGTATTATCAAAAGTTGTGGATTGGCTATAGCAAAGAAAACGGCGTATCTATGAGCATCAGCAGGCGTTCGATAAACTGTATCAAGATTAATTCGGCTGTTTTTTATCAGACCTTGTGTTTCTAGCTCCCGCAATGTCAGCAGGGTTGCCAGCATTAAGTCATCGTGGTAAGGATCAATTGCATCATTATCCCCGTTACAACCTGTGCCCTCATGTGGATCGTTGCACCACATTCCGTCATGTCCTGATGGGTCAATAAAATTAAGAGGTCGATTGAATACGTAGGTGTATCTGTTCAGCGACTGGGGTGAGGTTGGTTCCGGCACAAGCGTATCCGCACTCAGGAAGCGGGCCAGCGATGGCGAATACCAGCGGGCATTGTAATAGTACAGCCCCAGGTCGGCCATGTTTTCTTTCTGGCCGGTAAAAGCGCGGCCGGTGATACCGTTTGGCCCGCCGCTGCGGTAATCGCCAAAGGGGGTGTAGCGGGTGACGCTGCCCACCAGGTTGCCGTTTTCGTCGCTCATCGCGCTGGTGCTGCCCAGTCCTGTCCTGAGCAGGGTCGAAGGATGGTCGGTGTACAGGTAGAAGCGGCCGTTGTTCGCCGGGTCGGGGTCGCCGCTGACGCGCACGGCCGTCGCTTGGCCCGCCAGACTGTAGGCGGCACGCTCGCTATGGGTGACGGCCGTTTCCCCTCGTTTGTTAACGTGCATCCTGTAAATTGTAGGCGAAATGGGGAGGATTGGGTAGCGGCACGGCCGTTGGATTTTCGATTTTAGATTGGCGATTTTGGATTGTGGATTGACGGCCGTACTTCACAA
>JAJRYT010000036.1 GCA_024275635.1 Chloroflexota bacterium
CTCCGTTTTGCTATTCTTCTTTTTGGATAGGCTGTTGGGTCGCGCCAGCGTGGCCGGCGGCGACTATTTCACCTTCCTCATCATCGGCGGCGCGTTCTCCAAATTTCTGGAGTTAAGCAGTCACGCCTTTTCCGCCAATTTACGCGACGAGATGCTGATGGGCACGATTGAGCCGCTGCTGGTGACGGCGACGCCCACCGCGCTGGCGCTGTTGGGGCCGTCGTCGTGGATGCTGATTGAGGGGGCGCTGTTGACGTTGTTGCAGTTGGGATTGGGCGCGGCCGTCGGCGCCGACTTTTCACAGGCTAACTGGGGCGCAGCGCTGGTGGTTTTGCTGGTCAGTCTGGTGAGTTTGCTCAGCTACGGCGTCATTTCAGCGGCGTTTGTCATCGTCTTCAAGCGGGGCGACCCGATGAACTGGTTTATCAACTCGGTGGCTTACGTGTTTAGCGGTGTCTTTTTCCCGATTGAGATGCCGCCCCCCTGGCTGCGAGTGATTTCGTATGCGTTGCCGTTCACCTATGCGCTGCGGGCGCTGCGGGGGACGTTGATGCGCGGCGAAGGGGTGGCGCAGGTGGGGCCGGATTTGCTGGTGTTAGCGGGGTTTACGGCCGTGCTTCTGCCCATCTCGCTCTGGTTTATGCGGTACGCCGTGCGGTACTTGAAAGAGACGGGCGAACTGGCGCATTATTGATCGTGAAACGTGAAACGCGATGAATTTTTATGAAGATTGTTGGAAAAATTAACAGAGTGGCATATCATGGAACGTATGGATGCTGTGCTGAAGCAGTTTTTAAGTGAATTTGAGCCTGTAGCGGAGGAGAAGACGGCGTGGCGGCACGGCCGTCTCCCCTTGCACGTCTATTTTTACTACAACGATCACCGACACCCTGCGCCGGGAACTGCTGGAAGAAACCGGCTGGACGTTCACCAATGCCCACCTGATCGGGTTCATCCATTACCACCATCTGGCGCCCAAACCGGACGACTACCCATTCCCCTACCCGGATTTTCTGCAAATCGTTTTCCGCTGAGGCCGGCGACTATGTGCCCGACCAACACGTGGTGGATGAGTACGAGTTGGACGCCGGGTTTCAGCCCATCACGGCGGCGCGGAACCTAAGATTACAAAAGTCTGGCAGACTTTTGTAATCTGGCCGAGAAAAATTATGACTCAACCCGCAATTCCTGTGAACGACGTGCTGGTGCGCCCCGATTCCCTGCCGCAAACACCTACCGACGCCAGCGATACCATCTTCCTCATCAACTTTCGCAATCACCGGGACATGTACCCCCCCTTTGGCATCATGTACGTGGCCGACGCTCTGGAAAAAGTGGGCTTCGACTGCCGCCTGTTCCATGAGACGGAGGCGTTTCTGGATGAATTCGTAGCAGAAGTGGCAAGGGAACGGCCGCTCTTCGTCGGCTTCAGCGCCATCACCGGGCCACAGATCAAACCCACCATCGAAGCCTCCAAGCAAGTACAAGAACTGGGCATCCCCGTCGTTTGGGGCGGCGTCCACGCCACCATCATGCCCCTGGAAGTGCTGAAAGAGGCTTACGTGGATTTTGTCGTCGTCAATGAAGGGGAGGAGACGGCGCAGGAACTGGCGTTGATGCTGGCGGGGCGGATTCCCCAGGAGTGGGCGCAGGTAGCCGGGCTGGCTTACAAACAGGCGGATGGCAGCCCGTTTTTTGTACGGGAACGGCCGTTCCTCCAAAACCTGGACGATTACCGCCCTCGCTGGGATATGTTGGCCGACGTGGAAGCGTACCTCATCCCCAGCGGGCCGTACCGTCGCGCCATCCCCGTCTACATCTCCCGCGGCTGCCCCTTCCGCTGCGGTTTTTGTTACAACGAAGTGGTGATGAAACGCACCTGGCGGCAGCATTCGGACGAATTCATCATCGAGCAAATCGCATGGCTGAAGGAGAACTACCAGATTGATGCGGTAGATTACGCCGACGATTACCTATTCGGCCGTATCAAGCCGATGCAGCGGCTGGTGGAAAAAGTAGGGATGCCCTGGAGCGGGCAGGTGCGCGTCCAACTGCTCAAGCCGGAGTTTGTGCAATGGATGGCCGATACCGGATGTCAATGGGTCAACATCGGCGTCGAATCCGGGTCGCAGGCGGTGCTGGATCGGATGACCAAAGACCAGGAGGCCGACCAAATCGAGTCGGGCATCGGCAATCTGGTGAAATACGCGCCCCATATCGAGGCCAACTGCTCTTTTATCGTTGGTCTGCCAGAGGAGGCGCCAACGGAGACGAAGATGACGTTTGACCTGATTGAGCGGCTGGCGGCGCTGAGCGACAATGTACGCTGTTCCGTCTGCGTTTACATGCCCTATCCCGGCACGCCGCTGTGGCCGCAGGCGTTGGCGATGGGCTACACGCCGCCTCAGAATCAGGAGGGTTGGGTAGAGATGGATTTGAACCGGGGAAACACGCCCTGGGTTAGTGATGAGGAATCGCAGGTGATGTGCGACATCAACGATATTTTGTTTGTGGGGCGGTCGCAGGGGCATTGGCTGTTACGGCCGTACTACGCCCTGCTCCGCTGGCGCTGGCGCAACCAACAGTTCCGTTTTTACTGGGAAGGCCGGTTGAAAAACCGGCTCATCCACTCCCCGCTCAAGCCGATCATCGCCTGGCTGACGAAGAAGATGGTGCGTTGGAACCAAAACACGCACAAAGGTACGGTGTCGGAAGGGGCGGAACTGCTGGGGTTGGAAGCGGAGACGTGAGAAGAGAGTTTTACCGCAGAGAGGGCGCGGAGTTTTTGCCTATTTTTCTCTGTGTTCTCTGCGGTAAATCCTTTTTAAAATCCCATGCAAGGCGGCCGGAATCGCCAACACATCCGGTCCTAGCCGCAGACGGTACGCCGGGGCCGCCTCCACCAGTCCGCGCAAAACGGCCAGATGCTGCGGGATCGTCGCTTTATCCCACTGCTCAACGGCGTGGGGGAGCAGTTGGGCTAATGCCTGCGGCGCGGGGATAGGTTCCAGCGCGTGATTGGCGCGATCTTCAATCACCGGGAAGCAAATGGCGCCAATTGGCGCGGCGTCCAGCCACACATCCGGCCAGATTTGTTCGGCGGGGATGGTGAGTTTGGCACGGCCGTCCCTTTCCGACTCCCCTTCCGCCAAATGGCGGGCAGCGGGGAAACGGGCAAATGTCTCCGGGTACGCGGCCAGCAGGCCGGGATAGCGCAACACCTGCCCCCCCGCGCGGATGATGGGCGAGTCGTTGGACAGCAGCCGCCAGCCGTCGTTAAGCAGGGCCATGCCGGTGGTGGTTTTGCCCGCGCCAATGCCGCCGACAAGCAGCAGGGCACGGCCGTTTACCGCCGCCGCCAACGCATGAATCAAAAACAACCCCCGCCGCCGCAGGTGAGGCGAAAGGCCAATCGCCGCCAAATCTTCCAGCACGCCGTAGGTTTGCAACGCTGTGGGGAGGAGACGGCCGTCCGTCTGCCCCCGCGCCAAATCCAGCGACAACTGCCCAAAGCGGGAAAAGTGGGCGATGACGCGCTCGCCCTCCACGTAGTACGCCAGCAGATCACCCTGCCGGAAATCCGGTTCGCGGCGGGGCGGGTTGGGGGCGGTTTCGGTCAGGTTGAGGCGGAGGTGAAGGTGCGGAACGGCCGTACTCTCCGGCAAAGCCGCAAACGATCGTCGCCACCAATCGGCCAGTCCGTTGTCATTCGTCGTCCCTTCGATGATAATACCGTGTAAATCCCAGCGCATAAGCGGGATGCTAACCGAGGATTGGGAAAACCGCAAAAACGCGGTTTTACCGCAGAGAACGCAAAGACCGCTGAGAAAATACAGGAAAAACTCTGCGCCCTCTGCGGTTAAAAAGGAAAAGCCTTTGGACAAGAACACTGTTTTTCAACGCTCAGACAACGCCACCTTTCAGGTCGTCGCCGGGGAAGCGATTGTGATTCGCATGGACACCGGCGCGTATTATTCGTTGAACGAGGTGGGGACGGATTTTTGGGAAGGGCTGGACGGCCGTACCCCCCTCCACCAGCACGCCCAGACCATCGCCGACAAATATAACCAGAAAACGGCCGACTTCATCGCCCGCCTGCGCCATCTGGCCGTCAACGGCGGCAACGCCCAACAACTGGCCGCCGAATTCGATGTTCCGATGGAACTCGTCACCGACAACCTGCCCCCCCTGCGCGGCGCATCCGCCGAAGCCCACGCCGCCGCCCTCACCGCCGACTTCACCGTCACCCCGGCGCAGGTCACGGCCGATTTGCTGGAACTGGCAGGCGAACTGCTGTCGGAGCGGTTGATTGAGGAAGTGGACAGTAATCGGTAATCCGATTACCGAATTACCGATGCTTACTCGCCTGCGCCACCTCTGGCTTGCTCTCGTCAGTTTGCCCGGTTTGCTGGTTAGCCGCCGCCAACGTCGGCTTTTGGCCGACATGCGCGCCCTCTGCCGCCGCCTGCCCGCCATCCTGCAAACCCCGCTCCCCGAAGCCCTGACCGCCCTCACACCGAATAAACCGAGCAACCAATACACCATCCCCCCCGCTGCCACCCGCCGTTTGGCTGATCTGGCTGCCCTGCTAGAACGCCACTCGCCGCTGGGCTTGTGTCTGCGCCGCTCGTTGGTGCGTTATCATTACCTGCGCCGGTTGGATGAGCCGGTTGTCCTCAATTTTGGGGCCAAATTTGTGGCGAGCGAAGCGGATCGGGACATTACCGGGCATGCCTGGCTGACGCTGAACGGCCGTCCCTACCACGAGCTGGACGAAAACTGGCGCGGCTTTACGGTGATGTTTACCTGGCCAAAAGAGGATTAACCGCAAAAGACGCAAAGGGCGCAAAGTTTTTCTAATTTTCCTCCGCGCTCTCTGCGGTAAAATCTTATCGAGGTCGGTACACGACCAACGGCCGTGCCGCAATCCCGCTCAACGTCGGCGGCGACAATGACTGCGGCAGCAGCTCCCGCCGGTAATGGGCTTCAATCAAGGCCACCAGCGCCGGTTCCGTCTCGAAATAGACCGTCTCATCCGAAACAATCACCGCATACGCCCGGGTTTCGATACGGGCGACCAAATCCGCCGGGAGCGGCGCCTGCCCCCGCCAGCGAGCGTGCCACAACGTCTGGATGTGGACGCCGGGCGTTTTGCCCGCCAGTTGGGCGTAATGGGGATGGAGCATGACCAGCACCTCGCCGTCAACCCTGGCCAGATACGCCACCAGCCGGTCGCCGTTGGCGCGCATGTTGGCCGTCGGTAAAAAGCGATTCGGCGCATAGGGCAGGGGCGGCCGCAGCGACAGGCCAAACTGGAGCAAAATCAGCAGCAGGATGACGCTCCGCCGCCGCCACCGCCCCGCCAGCAGCCCCGGCGACAAACACAGCAGCGCGTAGCCGATGATGAGGTTGTTCAGATTGCCACCCACCGACGCGCGCCCGGCCAGCGACACGAACACAGCCGCGCCCATGAACAGCAGCCAGGCGGCTTGAGAATTGACAATTGAGAATTGAGAATTGTCAATTGTCAATTTTCTTATGCTCTTTGCGACGAGAATTCCGGCCATCATTACCATGCCGCCCATCCCACCCAAAAATTCCCGGCGCAGGATGGGCCAGACGCGGCGCACATCCACCGGGCTGGCGTAGGCGACGCCGAAGACGGTGGTGGCAAACCAGCCATCCGTCGCCGCTTGCAGCCAGAGCAGGGGCACGGCCGTCACCCCCAGCCACGCCGCCACAAACCACCGCACCCGCCCGCCAGCCGCCAGCAGCAGCCAGCCGCCCGCGACGGCGCTCAAAAACAGCCCGTTCTGCTTGGTCAAAAAAGAAAGTCCCATCAGTAAACCGGCCAGCGCCAGGCCGCGCCGGGTGCGGTGCGCGTACACGGCCGTTCCCATCCCCGCCAGCGTCAAAAACGTAAACAACGCATCCACCCGCGCCAGATCGAGCCAGCCGCCCACCAGCTTGTACCCGGCCAGAAACAACGCCCCGCTTGCCAGCGCCGCCGCCCATCCCGCCTGTTCTTTGCGGGTGATGCAGGTTAGCAGGACGGCCGTTCCCAGTGTACTCAACAGCGAAATCAGCCGCAGCGGCCACAGCGCCGGGCCGGTCAGGCGCAGCAGCAGGCCGCCCAGCCAGGTGTAGAGCGGCATGTACACCTGGGGCACATAATCGGCGTTGGGGGGCAGGTAAACGGGTTGGCGCACGGCCGTGCGCCACGCCTGCATCAACATCGCATCTTCAATAAAGTCCAAATCATAGGGGTAAGCCAACCGGTTCACCGCTAGAAAGAGAAACCAGAGGATGACGGCGACGGCCGTGCCTATGACGAGGATTTCACCCCAAAGCCGGTGTTTTTGGGGTAAAAGAGACTGGAGATTAGCGATTTGTAGTCTCCAGTTCACTAGTCTCCGGTTTCTTGTTTTGCTCATCACGGCCGTATTCTATACCATTCTTTCTTATGTGCGGCATTGTGGGTTTACTGGCTGACGACATTTCGCGGGAACAACTGGCGCGGGCAAACGGCCGCCTAGCGCATCGCGGCCCGGATGATGACGGGCTGTTTATGGGCGACGGCGTGGGGCTGGCGGCGCGTCGGTTGAGCATCATTGACCTGGCAGGCGGTCATCAACCGTTGAGCAACGAGACGGGCGACATCTGGATCGCCTACAACGGTGAGGTGATGAACGCCCCCGCCCTCCGCGCCGAACTGCAAGCCGCCGGACACCAATTCCGCACCCGGAGCGATACCGAGGTCATCGTTCACGCCTACGAGCAGTGGGGGGACGACTGCGTCACCCGGCTGGACGGGATGTTCGCCTTTGGGCTGTGGGACGGCCGTTCTCCCCACCAACCCCGCCTGCTGCTGGCCCGCGACCGGTTCGGCATCAAGCCATTGCACTACGCCCAATCCGGCGCCCGCTTCGCTTTTGCCTCCGCCATCCGCCCCTTGTTTGACCTGCTGCCCGCGCTCCCCCGCGAGGCAAACTCACAGGCGTTAGCCCAGTTGTTCCGCTGGGGCTGGGTGCCCACGCCGTTGACGATGTTTGCCGGGGTGAAGCAGTTACCGGCGGCGCACTTGCTGGTGGTGGAACGGGGGCAGGTGACGATACGGCCGTATTGGACCCCCCTTTTCCCCCCCGCCAATGAACACGCCCGCCCGGACGAGCGGGAAGCGGTCGCCCAATTCATGACCCATCTGCGGGAGGCCGTCGCCGCCTGGCGTATGAGCGACGTACCCGTCGGCTCCCTGCTCAGCGGCGGCGTGGATTCCGGCGCGCTGGCGGCGCTGCTCACCGAGTTGAGCGGGCCGATCCACACCTTCCACATCGCCTTTGCCGCCGCCAGCCACGACGAGTCCGCCTACGCCGCGCAGACGGCGCAGGCCATCGGCAGCCGCCACCACACGCTCACCTTTACCAACGCTGATTTCGACCATCTGCCGGACGTGGTGCGCCATCTGGAATCGCCGCAATGTTCGGCGACCAGCATCCCCATTTACCTGCTCTACCGGGCGTGCCGGGAAGCGGGTTTCAAGGTGATTCTCACGGGCGAGGGGGCGGATGAACTGCTGGGCGGCTATCATTGGTTTGACGGGGATCGGCGGGTACGGCCGTTCCTGCCCCTGCCTCGTCCGCTGCGCCAACTGGTCACTTGCCTGCCCCTGCCCATCTCCGCTGCCGGCCGCCGCGTCCTGGCCAACGGCACGTCGGAGATGGCACAGCGGTTCCGCTTGTGGCACGAGGCGGCAGCGCCGGATGTGGTGGAACAGATGCTTATTACTGGAGACTGGAGATTGGAGACTGAAACAAGTCTCTCAATCTCCAATCTCCAATCTCTTCACCCCCTCCACCAATTCCTGGCGCTGGAAACGGCTACCCGGCTGCCGGATTTCATCAACCTGGAGGTGGATCGGATGAGTATGGCCAATTCGGTCGAGGCGCGGCCGCCGTTTCTGGATCACCGGCTGTGGGAATTTTGCGCCCAACTGCCGCCGGAGTTGAAGTTGAACCGAGGGATGAACAAATGGGTTTTGCGACAGGGGATGGCAGGAGTATTGCCAGCGGCCGTCGCCCACCGCCCCAAGCAAGGACTCGCCAGCCCTCATGCAGCGTGGTGGCGGATGGAAAAACTACCTGTCTGGGCGGAGGAGGCGTTGCATCCAACGGCTTTGACGGAGACGGGAGATTTTAACGTAGCGCTGGCAGCAAAACTGCGGGCGGAACATGGAAACGGCCGTGCCGACCACAGCCGCCTGCTCATGGGCATCCTCACTACCCAGCTCTGGCACGATATGAAAGATTAACTATGACACTTCGCATTCTCACCTACAACCTTGAATTCGGCGGGCGGCAGCAGATGGCGGCCATTCGGGAGGTGCTGACCCATGCTCAGGCGGATGTGGTGGCGCTAACGGAGGCGGATGACCCGGAGGTGGTGCAGTGGCTGGCGGATGGGCTGGAATACCGGCATGTGTGGGCGCGGGGCAGCGGCGACCGGCACATCGCCACCCTCTCCCGCTTCCCCATCGCCGATTGGCGCATCTACAACACGCCGCCGTTGACGCAGGCGGTGCTGGAAACGCGGCTGGAGACGCCAACTGGCTTCCTCACCCTCTACAACGCCCATTTCCTGCCCTACCTCCTGCTCCCCTTTGAAATTCGGCGCTGGCAGGCGGTGGGCAAGCTGCTGCAAATTATCCGGGAGAGCGACCCCGGCCCCCACCTTATCGTCGGCGATATCAACGCCATCGCCCCCGGCGACCGGGTGCTGCAAAAGCGCAATCCGGCGCGCATGAAGCGGGTGATGCTGCTGCAACTGCGGCTCATCTTCCGGCTGGCTATCCCCCGGCTGCTGCGCACTGGCTATGTGGACTGCTTCCGCGCCTGCCACCCGCACGACGACGGCTTCACCTGGTGGACGATCAATCCCACCACCCGCTACGATTACATCTTCGCCGACCTGGAGATGGCGGCGCGTTTGCAAGCGTGTCGAGTGGTGACGGAACCGACGGCCGTTTACCGCGCCTCTGACCATTTCCCCTTGCTGGCTAAGTTTACCATTTTGTGAGTACCCCCTTTGTAAGCGCTCGCTTCAGCACCCGACATGAAAGTTAACCGGGGTTAAAAAAACGACAAACTTGCCAAAATGGCAATCGTCGTGCATGGTCGGACTGTGGTGTCACCCGATATGTAATGACAGTGGCCCTTCTCATTATTTTTATTAGAAACGAATAGCGCCTATTTTGAAATTTGACTGAATTTGAGCAAATTGCTTGACAAATAGAACAACCGGCCGTATTATACCAATGGCTTAATTAAGCGATTGCTTAAATAAGGTAGATTCACAATCATGATGAGTGATGACGACAGACTAAGCCAGACCTTTGCAGCATTGGCAAACTCGACGCGGCGGGCGATTTTAGCGCGTTTAGCAGAAGGGGAAGCAACCGTTAACGAACTCGCAGAGCCGTTTAATATGAGTTTGCCAGCCATTTCACAGCACATTAAAGTATTAGAGCGTGCAGGGCTAATCACACAGGGGCAAAAAGCGCAATATCGCCCCTGCACCATCGACGTAACGCCCCTAAAAGAAATTTCTACGTGGACAGAGCAGTACCGCCATATCTGGGAGGCAAGCTTTGACCGCATGGATGACTATATCAGTCAACTCAACAACGAGGAGAAAGATAATGAGTGACAGCACTATTTCTAAAGATGCAGTTGTGATTGAACGTATTTTCGATGCACCCGTAGCCCTCATCTGGCAAATGTGGACACAACCGGAACATTTCAAAAAATGGTATGGTCCAAAAGGCTTCACCGTGCCCGCTGCCGAAATGGATGTGCGCGTCGGTGGCAAGCACCTGTTTTGCATGGAATCACCTGATGGCAGCATGAAAATGTGGTCAACAGGTGAATACACGGAAGTTGTCCCGAACGAACGCCTCGTCTACACCGACAGCCCTGCTGATGAAAATGGCAATGTGGTGTCTCCGTCTGACATGGGGATGCCCGACGGGTATCCTGCGACGACCGAAGTCACTATATTGTTGGAAGACCTTGGTGGGCGTACAAAAATGGTTATGACGCACGCAGGTGTGCCAGCAGGCGCAGGCGATGGTTGGGAACAAGCTTTTGCTAAGATGGCAGATCACATCGAAGCTGTCCTCAACGACAAATAATAGGACAGGTTGGTTAGGCGCTATCCTCAATACATAACATCATCTCAGAGCAATCATGCGAAATTTCGCATGATTGCTCTGAAAACCCATTTTTGTTCTCCATTGACTTCTGTCACGATTACTGTCGCTCATTTCCTTGCCAAACTGCCACTTGGAAATCAATGGCTATCTGGTTCGGTTACGATTTGTTGCATTTAAGGTAGCATCGTTCCCCTTGTTTCCAGCCGTACCGGGGCGCGATTCGGTCGTTCCAGTTGGGCCGTCACCTGCCCCGCTTCAACAAAAAAGAGAAATTCAGGTTCACCTCCTTGCAGCATAATGTGTTCCCCGGCGGCCGCCGACTGCGGTTCTAAATGATGGAGAAGCTGCGCTCATTCCACCCCTTCCGGCAGCAGCCGGGCTAACTGCTGGCTTAAGGGGGCGGGCGCATCATTCCATTCCACGCCTTGATCCAGGTTGGGGAAGAAGCGAATACGGCCGTCTCCGTCATCCAGTCCGCCGCTGATCAGTTGTTGATGAACGGCCGTTCCCACCTCTGTCAGAACAAGCGTGATCTGGTGCGTCGCCGCCACCTGTTTCAGTTTGCGAAAACTGAGCAGCGCTGTCGAGTCGAGACCCGTCACCCGGCGGAAATCCAGCGCGACGAACTGCATTAACCCAGTCCCGTCCGCTGCCACGCGACGGCGGATGCGATTAAGCAACTTATCGGCCGTGCCAAAGAAAATGAAGCCTTGTAATTGGGCAATATATAATTTGTGTCCAATGGCGCTCTAAATGAGCGAACGTCGAGATGTGCAACTGGTTGACAGGCTCAGGTTACGCCGGGCAAAATGAATATGGTGCTTGTTGTCTCAAAGAGGCGATCTGGAATTGTTAAGGCATAATTCCACCAAATCACGAATCCGCGCTGTGCCTACGCACATTACCTTATCGGCACCGCCCCAGTAAATCTTGACCGTGCCGTCCTCTTCAGGAATCGCCCCGCAGGTGAAAACGACGTTGTGAACGTAACCGGTCTCTTCCCACGGGTCATCCGGTTGCAAAATCCACTCGTCGCCGACGCCGATGATTTGGGCCGGGTCGTCCAAATCGTGTAGCGCCACGCCCAGCCGGTAGACGGAGCCGTCCATCGTGGGAAAGACGCCGTGATAGATGTGCAGCCAGCCCTGTTCGGTGGCAAACGGAGTCGCCCCCGGCCCGATTTTCATTTCGTCCCAATGGTATTGCACTGGCTTCATCACCAACCGGGAATCGCCCCAGTGGATCAGGTCGGGCGAGTAGGAAATCCAGATGGCCCAGGGAGAAATCTCAGAGTGGGGGCGGTCTAAGCGGGCGTAACGGCCGTGAAACTGACGCGGAAAAATGACCACATTACGGTAATCGGCCTGGGTGATGAGAGCGATACGTTCGATGGACTCGAAGTCGGTCGTCTGCGCCAGCCCAATACGGACGCCGTGCCGGGAATAGGCGCTGTAGGTGATGAGGTAACGGCCGTCCATCTCACAAATACGCGGGTCTTCCACGCCGTACTCTTCATACTCGGCAAAAATACCCCCAGTGGCAGGTATGATGAATGGTTCTGCCCTGACCCGGAAGTGGAACCCGTCATCGCTTTCGGCCAGTCCCAAAATGGAACGGCCGTTACGCTTGTGCGAGCGGAATAACATCAGATAACGGTCGTCATGCTTCACCATCCCTGCATTATGCACCGTGGTTACCGGATAGGGCACATCATCTTTGGTGAGGATGGGATTTCCTTTGTATCGTTCAATAATCATCATCTATTTACCCTTTACGGCCGTTACTCCCATCCCTCATCCATTCAAAGCAAAATCAAGCAGTTCATCCAACCGGCACGTCGTCAGGCCGATCACATGATCGCCGCCGCCATAATAAACGTAAACAATGCCGTCCACAACGGGATTGGCCCCGGAAAAAACAACATTGGGCACGTCGCCGCGCAGTTCCCACAACTCAAGCGGCTCAAAAATCGGCTCCTGAGGGCGAGCGATCACCTGGGTCGGGTCATCTAAATCAAGCAGACAGACGCCAAAGCGATAAACGTGATCGTTGTTGTAGCTATGATAAATCACCAACCAGCCCGCCTCTGTTTCGATAGGCGGGCCGTTGCTGCCGACGCTTTTGCTGTCCCACCAGTTATCCAGACGCGGGCCGTAGATGGGGACCATCTCCGCGTCCGGCCAGGCCAGGAGGTCGTCGGAATAGGCGATCCAGACGTTGGGCCAGCGGCGGTGACAGGCCGCGTAACGGCCGTTTATCTTCCTGGGGAACAGCACATGATCCTTGTTGTCTTCGCCACGTACAATCGGCCCCAATCGTTCCCAGGTAATGAGATTGTCGCTGTGAGCAATCATGGGCAGGATGCCGCCTCTCTCATGGGTAGGATCGCCGTTGCCCTGGTATTCACGCCCGTAAGCCGTATAGCACATGTAAAAGACGCCATCAATCTCGGTTACACGTGGGTCTTCAATGCCACGCGAATCGTTGGCATCAACAGGGGCCAACACAGGCCGGCGCATTCGGTTCCAGTGGACGCCATCCTCGCTCACCGCATATCCAATCCGGCTCACCCAATCCAGCCCTTGAGCGCGGTAATGCATATGGAATAAATTATTGTGGTAAATAACGGAGGGATTAAAGACATTGTAGCATTCCCACTCCGATGTCAGATCGGGCAGTAAGATAGGGTTGGTCGTGTGGCGTTTTAGTTTCATTGAAGTAAATCTCCTCATTCCTGAATTTATCGTGAACGCTCTCCCGGTATTAGCACAAACATCGTCTCTGCGCCGTCCGCGGCGCGATAGGTGACGGAGAGCGGAACCGAACCTTCATCATGGGTCACAGTAATACCGTCATGAGCGACGCGAACAGTGATGCGATGGCCGTTGTCACGGTCGCCAAAAGTCAGATGTTCTAACTCAACAGAATCCCAATCAGGCGGGAGTTGGGGGGTAATTGTCACCGCATGTTGGTCAGCGCGCGCGTCAATCCCCATCAACTCTTCCACCACGCCCCGGATGAAAGTAGCGCCTGACCATAGTTGAAAGAATGATAATCCCTCAGGAATTAGCTCGTGATACAGACCAATGCTGCCGTGATTGAGTGGTTGGGCCAGGTTTTGCAGCATGGCGAAGCCCATCTCAGCGTCCCCGTAGCGGTAAGCCCCTTGGCTCAGGGCAGCGGTGGGTAACGTCCATACCCGTTCGTCGTCGCCCAGGGTATGTACCAGACCCCATTCGTTCACGTAATCGCGCCGGATGCGGGTCAGCGCCAGACGGCCGTGTTCCGGTGGGGCGATACCAACTTCCAGCGGCACAACGGCCGTCCAGTGACCATCATAACGGGGCGCGTTGTCTGGCCCCAGCGAATCGGCGTACAGTTCCTGTTCAGGCAGCCACCAGTCGGCGTCAAAACGGGTTTGCAAATCGGCAGCGGCGGCGCGGGCGCGTGCGGCCGTTTCCATATCATCCAGCACGTCCGCCATCCGGGCCAGGTGCGTCAGCGCCAGCCACAGATAACAGGCGGCGTCTACTTTTTCCGGCCCCATGCCACTGCGCTCGACCATGCCCGGTCCCTCTGGATAGCCGTCGCCGTCACCGTCGGCCACACCCAATGTGTAATCAAATATGCCGGAAACGGCCGTCGGATACACTGCCTCCAGAAAATCACGGTCGCCTGTCCAGCGATAAAAATCCCAGACGGCCGTCACCCATTGCGACGTTTCTTGGACGTTGCCGGCGACGACGATGTGGCCGGCGGGCGAAATCTGGTGGGGGATACGGCCGTTCTCATGAAACTGCGCCCCGATTAGCAATTGATTTCTGGCCGCCTCAACCAGATTACTTGCCAGCAGGCCAGGCAGACTGTACGCGCCGTCATTGCTAAACCAGAAGGGAAACAGCTCCAGGCCGGCATAGAAGCACCGACCCAGCGCCGGCGATTCTGCTTCCAGCATTTGCATATTGGCTCGCGCCACGTCAAAGGCCATGTCAAAATGGGCATCGGGACTGCGCAGGCGCGGGCCATTTGCCAACAAGTTTTCGTAAAGCGCCTGTTTCTGCGTCAGCAGCATTTCTCGTTGCGGCAGCCATTCTGCCATATGGCGCAATGCTGTTTCCGGCCCAAATTCACTTTCCACGACAACGGCAAATGTCCATGATTGTGTTTCGTTGGGGGGCAATACGGCCGTGTACGTCATCTGCCCCGTATCTTCTATGATTTGAAGCTGATTCGGTGTCCGGTCGCCGCCAACAGCTACGGCCCAGGCATTGGGGGCGCTGTTGGCACAGGCTACAATACGATCGTCAGATACTTGAACCGTTTTGCCACTGTTTCGTTCTTCAGCCAACGATGTAAACCAGGCATCTTCCAGATCAAAGTAAGCCGAAAACGTCAACCGCGTGCCCACAGCCTGCAGACCATCGTTTTGCAGCGTCAGGGTGGTGAACAGAATGGGCCGGTCTTGAGCGACAAAGTCGGCGCGGGTGGCCTTAATCCCGGCGGCTTCAACCCCGGACAGTTCGTAATCGAACCTGGCTTCGGTAAAGGTTTGGGTAAATTGGGCGGCATTGAGCAAGGGCCAACTTTCCCCATTTATTTCCACAGTAAATGTGT
The DNA here is from genome assembly GCA_024275635.1 of Chloroflexota bacterium. Lineage (GTDB taxonomy): Bacteria > Chloroflexota > Anaerolineae > Promineifilales > Promineifilaceae > JACKCC01. The sequence goes on from JAJRYT010000036.1 coordinate 14,822, forward strand.
AGCCGTCCAGCGCTTTGAGCGGCTGCGCCCACACGCCTTGCAGCTCGTTTGCCAACGGGTCATTGGGTGACGGCGCGCCAAAATTGTGCAGGTCATACGGATTGGAACGGGGTCGGAAACGGCCGTCAATATCCCCAATCACGTAGAGACGACGACCGGTATTGGCAAACAGGGTGTCGGGCGGAGACGGCCGTTTCTGTTCCCATTTGCCCCAGGAGAGTCGTTGCTGTACCTGCGGCCCACCATCGGTGTGAAAAGTGTGGCTATTAATAGAAATCCTTCCTTGTAAACAGAAGCGGCAGCCCTATCAGAACAAGCAGCGCCGTATTGAACCGAACATTAAACGTAACCTTGGTAGCGGGCAGAAACGGCCGTGTCAGCGATGTACCAAACCGTGAGACCCACAGCAAAACAGTTCCAGGCCCATTTTTCACGCGCCTTAAATGGATATTGTGTCAGGAAAGCCATAAAGATTCCCCAGCCTGTTACCGTTGCCCCCAATACCCCATAAATCCACGCCTGGAACGTCGCCCCGTTTTCGGGCACATTCCCTTCCGGCCAAAAAACGGGGTCAATTTGATTGTTGAAAACAAAATTCATCAACGATGATTGACCCCAAAAAGCCAGGACAAGACCAAACAGAACGAGATACAGGCTGATAAAAAGAAGCCACTTTTGCCAGAAGTTGAAATGTTTCATTCCTCGTCTCCTTTGCGCGAGTTGAAATAACTGAACAAGAAGGATGACCGTCAGAATCAAAACACCCCTCCGTTCGATTGGTTTGACGCTGGCCCATAACAGTAAACACGTCCAGCCCAACATCAATGAGGCGGCCATGCCCAGAGCGGCCCGTGTTTCGACCCCCATTTCCTCCGGCGGCAGGCGCAGCGCCTTTTGCAGGATGGGCGGGAAGATCATGGCAGCGGCGAAAAAGGCATCAATGACGGCGACTGTCCAATAACTGAGACGAAGTCAGAATAGTTTGCCTGACATGGTGTTTTACCTATTGTGGATTTCTTTGCTGTTGCAGGGCGCGCTGCACGGCCGTTACCCCCACCAATACCAACAAACAAACCGCCCCCGCCGCCAGCGGCACAGTCACCAACACACTCACGCTCATCAAAATGGCGCAAAAGATAAAGAGAACCAATGCCGTCCACGGGTTTAATAAAAGGAAACGGCCGCAATTGGCAACCGTCGTCCGCCATAATTTATCCTCCTGGCTCAACCAAAAAGGCCAGTAAAACAAGTTCAACATCAACCAAATCGTCAACGCCGCTCCCCAGACCAGACGTAAAATCATCCAGCCCGCGCCCGCCGCATTTTGATAAGCGTAGAAATTACCCGCCAGCGCCAGCAATAAAATCATATTGGGGAAAGCCCAGCGCCAGGCGGGCCAGAACAGTTCCCGCAGCAGCGGCCACAGCTCCTGCATCTCCCAATATTCATCTTCGTGGATACGTTGGGCGATGGTGTAGAGAACGGCCGTTGCCGGCGGCCCAGTCACAATTGGAATTTGCAGCGCTAACCACAGGATATTAAGCAAAATCATCCCTATCCACTCGCGCCACCAGAGACGCAGGGCATGGATGATGACAGAGAACGGTTTGATCATTTTGGAAATTAGAGATTAGAGATTAGAGATTGGAGATTAGAGATTGCGAGCGGCTTAATCTCCAATCTCTAATCCCCAGTCTCCTCCTATCCTTTCACACCCGCATAACTCACGCCTTCAATGTAATAGCGGCTGAAGAAGAAGAACAAGATCAACACCGGCACGGCATTCACCATCGCCCCCACCAGCACCAGGTTCATCTTGGCCACGTATTGCTGCTTGAAAACCTCCAGAGCCACATTCAACACCCACATGTCCGGCGTATTCAAGTACAGCAACGGGGTCAGGTAATCATTCCACATCGCCTGGAATTGCAGGATGAACAGCGTCAGCAGCGCCGGCCGGGCCAGAGGCAGAATCACGTCCTTATAAATCTGGAAATAGGAAGCGCCATCCATCAACGCCGCTTCCTCCAGTTCCCGAGGTACCGCCTTGAGAAACTGCGTCAACAGGAAGATGCCAAACGCCACCACAATGCCGGGAAAAACCAGGCTGTAAAATTTATTGATCCAGCCCAGTTTGGCGATGAGGATATAAGCCGGGATCAGGGTGACGGCGCCGGGCAGCATCATCGAGGCCAGCATGAAGTTGAAGATAAAATTTCGACCGGGAAACTTGAGCCGGGCAAAAGCGTAAGCCGCCATCGAGCAAAAGATCAGTTGCAGGAAAGCCCGGACGACGGACAACAGGGCCGTATTAAACAACCAGCGTAGAAATCGGCCGCCCCCAGAGGCGATGGCCATCTGGTTAAACAACCAGGTGACCACGGCCGCCGCCAGGATACTGCCGGCCAGCGACAAAACCACCCGCCCCCACTCCGGTTCAGACATGGCGATGATACCCAGAGCAATGAGCATTAAGGATACGATGGCAACGGCCGTTGACACCTGGAGTACCAAAGCGGCGTCAAAGGAACTCTTCAGGAAAAAAGCGGTACCATAACCGGCCGCGGCCACCAATAACAGGGACACCGGTAAGCCAATTCTGCGCGGCAGCCCTTTCCCCTCTTGCTGGTTTGTCATGCCGGTCAATAAGAACGTGGCGTAGAAAGCAAACAGCCCCACGATCAGGCCAATGGACGTACTCCCTTCCGGGCGAGGGCTGCCACCCAAATCAGTGTTAAACAGGTCGGGCCAGTTCCCCACCAGCCACTTCTCCGGGAAAAAGGTGGGTGGAAAAGCAATAATCTCAGCGCCCGCCTTAAAGGACCCCAGAAACGCCAGGATGAAGGGCATAAAAACCGCCAGACCGAATAAGCTAAGTAAAAGGTAACGGACGATACCGCCAATGCGTTTCAACACCTTTCGTTTTTTTGCTGTTGGCGCAGGTTGCAAAGCTCTTGAATCAGCAGAAATTGTACTCATATCCCTCTCTCCAAATCATCTGACACCCGTTAGTATTGCTCCGTGCCGCTTTCAATGAAGCGGCGTTGGATGAGGGTAAAGATAAAGATAATTGCCCCCAAAATGAACGCCCGGGAGGCTGCATATCCCATACGTGGCGGGCCGCTAATCCCCAAACCCTCTGAAAAAATGAGATAGACAGGCGTCAAAGTGGTGTTTAAGGGGCCACCGGCCGTCAAAAGCTTCACCTGGTCGAAAATCTGCCAGGTGCCAATGGTACCCAGGACCACAATCAACAAGATAACCGGGCGCAGCATGGGAACGGTGATTCTGAAGAACTGTTGCCGCTTGTTTGCTCCATCAATAGAAGCTGCCTCATACAATGAGGGGGGGATATCCTGTAAAGCCGCCAGAAACATGATCATGAACGTAGGCGCAGTGGTGAAAATGTTCTGGAACATAATAGCCATCCAGGTAATACTGGGGCCTCGGAAATACCATTGGCTTGAGGGAATGTCCACGCCAAAAGGCGCCAGAATAAGCTGGAAAAGACCGCGCGGATCATTCAGCCAGTTGATCAGTTCCCACTCAGCCCCGAACACCCCCCACACCCGGGTAAAAAGCAGATTGATGTAACCCGTCTTTAGATACAGCCACAGAAAAATGAAGCTGATCACTACCGAAGAAGTCACACTAGGCGCGTAAAAGATGGTGCGGAAAAATTGTTTGGCCCGCATGGGGGCGTTCAACATAACGGCCAGGAGCAGCGCCAGGCTGGTCTGGAGCGGCACCACAATCAATGCGTAATATAAGGTGTTTACCAACGAGCGGATGAATTTATCATCATCCAGGAATGCCCGGTAATGTTTCAGCCCCACCCACTCAGGCGTCGTAAACAGGTTGAATTCGGTAAAACTGATGTAAATGGCAAACAGAAAAACGCCAACGGTAAAAACAAGCGTTACCAGCAGATACGGCGACAAAAACACATAAGCGGCAATCGCTTCACGCCGCGCCTTTGGATTACGCCATACGCTGCTTTTTTCGCCTGCGGTAGTGGCAGCCATCAGAATCCTCCTACCTGTATGAGACGCCAGTCACTTTTGAAGTGACTGGCGTCTACAGAAGATAGACGAGTAGACTACAAAAGTCTTAGGGACTTTTGTAGTCTGCTGTTAAGTTGCTACTGTACGTCGTCGAGGTAGCCCTGAATCTCTTCATTGGCCTGCTCGAACGCCTCTGTTACACCCTGATCGCCCAGGTAGATCCGTTCTATCGCCTGGCTGATGGCGTCATTAACCTTGCCGGTGTTGGGTCCCCAGTAAGCAACGCGGGTCAGATCAAAACCGCCGCCGCGGGCGATGGCCGCGTCGTTGGGGTCAACAACCAGGTCAAGCTGTTCCGGGTGGGTGGAGTAGGCAAAGCCTGTCTTGACGATCTCGCCCTGGTTGTCGGCGCCGGTGACGAAGATGGCGAAAGCGGCCGCTGCCCGTGGGTTCGCGCTGGCAGCATTCACGCCGATGCCGTTGGTGAAGATGACGTCTGCCTTGCCTTCGGGGCCGGTGGGCAACTCTTGCGCCAACCAGTTCACGTCGGGGAACTCATTACGCATGTAGTTGACCATCCAACCGCCTTCGTAGGTCAGGCCGACCAGCTCTTTACCGATGGCTTCGCCGCACCAGCCGGCGCCCACGTCGGCCGCAGAAACCAAACTGCCGTCAGCGTGCATTGCAGCCACGTATTCGGCAGCTTCGATGACAGCGTCGCTATTAGCCTGAGCCGTGGTAAAGTCCTCGCTGGCATAGGCGCCGCCATTGCCAAAGGCCCACGGTGCGAAGCGCGCCCAATCTGCATTCTGGCATAAACCGGCATACTCGCCTGTAGCCGCGATGGCCTCTGCGGCCGCTTTCAGGTCATCCCAGGTCCAATCGGCCGATGGTTCATCAATGTCGGCGGCGGTAAACGCATCCGGCAGGTAAACCAGGCCCAGCGTGCCCCAATCCTTGGGCAAAGCATACGTGTCGCCCTCAAGGGTAAAGATGGACAACAGCGCCGGGATGAAAGCGCCCCGACCAGTGCCCGCTTCGGTCATAAAGTCATCCAGTGACAACAATTGACCAGTGGGCGCAAAGGCGGTCATCAACTGGTCGTCCACGTAGAACACATCGGGAGCCGTGCCGCCGGCCATGGATGCCTTCAGTTTTGTCTGGAAGTCGGCCGGGATGGGTTGATAATCTACCGTCACATCAGGACAAACTTCAGCAAAGCGTTCGATGGAGTCGCGGTAAATCTGCTGTTCCGTCTCGTCGCCCCAACCGGAGAAGACGATGGTTGCGCCTTCTTCCAGGTCGCTAAGCGGGCAGCCGGTGTTCTCGGCAACATCAATGCCGCCGCTTACTTCAGCGCCTTCGCCGGTCAGGAATTCGGCCGCTTCTTCTTGCGCCTGGGCGAAGGCTTCGGCAACGTCTTGGTCGCCTAAGTAGATCCGTTCCAATGCCTGGCTGACGGCATCGTTCACCTTACCGGTGTTGGGTCCCCAGTAAGCGACGCGGGTCAGGTCAAAAGTACCGCCGCGAGCGATGGCAGCGTCGTTGGGATCCACCACATCGTCCAACTGCTCCGGATGGGTAGAGTAGGCAAAGCCCGTCTTGACGATTTCTCCCTGGTTGTCAGCGCCGGTGACGAAGATGGTGAAGGCGGCGGCCGCTTTGGGGAACTTCGTGGCCGCGTTCACGCCGATGCCATTGGTGAAGATGACGTCTGCCTTACCGTCCGGGCCGGTGGGCAATTCTTGCGCTAGCCAGTTCACATCGGGAAACTCGTTGCGCATGTAGTTGACCATCCAGCCACCTTCATAGGTCATACCGACCAACTCTTTGCCGATGGCTTCGCCACACCAACCGGCGCCAACGTCGGCCGCATAAACGAGGCTGCCATCGGCGTGCATACCGGCAATATATTCGGCTGCTGCCAGCACCTCGGAACTGTTCAACGTCGGCGCGCTAAAGTCGTCGGTGGCATAAGCGCCGCCGTTGCCAAAGGCCCAGGGGGCGAAGCGCGCCCAGTCTGCATTCTGGCAGAAACCACCGTATTCGCCGGTGGCGGCAATGGCTTCGGCAGCCGCTTTCAGGTCATCCCAGGTCCAATCGGCCGTTGGTTCATCCAGACCGGCGGCTTCAAAGGCGGCTGGCAGGTAAACCAGACCCAGCGTGCCCCAATCCTTGGGCAGGGCGTAGGTGACGCCGTCCTGGGTGAAGATGGAGAGCAAGGCGGGAATAAAGTCGCCGCGGCCGGTTCCGGCCTGTCCCATGAAGTCATCCAGGGGCAGCAGTTGACCGGTAGGAGCGAAGGCGGTCATCAATTGGTCATCTACGTAGAAAACGTCAGGAGCGGTGCCGCCGGCCATGGATGCTTTCATTTTTGTCTGGAAATCGGCGGGGATGGGCTGGTAATCTACGGTGACGCCAGGGCAGACTTCGGCAAACCGTTCGATGGAGTCGCGGTAGATTTGCTGCTCTGTCTCATCGCCCCAACCGGAGAAGACGATGGTTGCGCCATCTTCCACGTCCATGAAACAATTAACGGCCGTTTCTGTTTCCCCTTCTGTTGTTTCTCCCGCGGCCGTTTCTGTCGTTGTGCCCTCGGTTTGTTCAGGTTCTGGGGTAGCTTCTTCTGTCGCGCCGCCGCCGCAGGCAACAAGCGCCAGACTCAATATGAGTAACAAACTTAAAACAATAATATATTTTTTTAACATTGGGTTTCTCCTCACTTCAAAATCTCTTATTAAACTAACAGGATTGAAATCGAAAAAATTTATCAATCACCGTCTCCTTTTCCGCCAGCCGCGCCGGTCATGAGAATCCGAATGAGGAGTTCGCATCCAGGTTAGATGTGATACAATCTCTCAGTTTCCGTCCGGCATGGATGGAGAGCTATGAAGAGCCGTTTGTAGTCCGTCCAGGTCAGGCGAACGGCTCTTATATTTGATTGTTGCTAGTTGATTGTTGCTGGTCATTAGTCGGTAGCATTACCAGCAACCAACCACTAGCGACCAGCCGTGATGATTATTTATTGTTCTTGGCAGCCGCAAGAACGACGAATGACCAGTTTGGTGCCTACTCGTAATCTGAGTCTGATATGTTCCTGATTGGAGTCGGTTTCGATGAGGTTGAAAAGGCGTTGGGCGGCTTGACAGCCCATTTCTTCACCAAAAGCGTGGACTGTTGTCAAGGGCGGATCGTGTAGGTCAGCCCAGCCGATGTTATCAAAGCCAACGATGGCTATATCTTCGGGGACGACACGGCCGTTTGCTTTGCCAGTCCGTACAGCCCCAATAGCTACCGCATCGTTGACGCCGACAACGGCCGTGAGGTCGGGAACCTCGGCCAAAGCCGTTTGCATTGCTTCCATACCTGTTTCCACCGTTGTGTCGGGCATGTAAATGATATGGGGTTCAAGCGACGCTTCGGCCAGAGCACGGCTGTAGCCGGCCATTCGTTCCTGACTACTAAGCCAAGTGTCTGGCCCCGAAAGAAATACAATCGTTTCATGTTGGTGTTCTGTGATCAAGTGTTGCGTGAGGCGATAAGTGCCAGCCTCGTTTTCGTGCAAAACACAGTCTATATCTGTTCCCCGCAGCCGATTATCTAATAAGACAATCGGGAGACCGCTATTGTAAAGCTCCAAAATGAAAGAAGGTTTGATCGCCGGCCCGGCCAGAATCAAACCATCAACACGCTTCTCGCGCACCATTGGCAGTTGAAGCGCTTTGTTCATCGCCTGTTCATCAACAAGAGTAGTCAGAAGATGATACCTGGCATTTTGGCATGCTTCGTTGATGCCGACAGAATCTAAAGAGGATGCAGTAAAGCGAGGGGAGACAGGCCATTTATAAGTGATTAGGCCAATATTGCGTGTGCGTTTTGTTGCCAGATTTTGGGCGGCCGCATTGGGCACAAACTGCAATTCCCGAGCGATGTCCAATACGTGAGCGCGTGTTTCGGCGCCAATCCCCGGTCGATCATTCATCACCCGGGAAACCGTGGAAACCGAAACACCGGCGCGTTCAGCAACTTCACGTAAGGTAGGTGGTTTAGTCATATCAACAGCTTTGCAATTATTACGCAATCGCTTGCGTAACATTGTAGCAAAGGGCAACTATTCATGTCAATAGGAGACTATGGGTATTTTTGCATAACGCCCCGAAAAGGTATAGTTCAAAAATATTCTATCAGGCTGTCGATTTGTGCAAGCGATAAAGGGCATTACCAATTTCGGTACGCAGCTTGTAAGCCATTTGCTCTTTAACAGAAGCAGCCTCTGCTGGCGGGTTCGGGATTGTCCAGGAAGAAGGCGCGCTAACCCTGATGATGGGGACTGCGTCCGGTGGCGATGTACGGGTCAATGTGTCGATGGTAGGCAAGGCGGCCTGCTTGTCATTGGTATGGTTTATGAAGTGCTACCCCCCAATTACGACCATGAGATTCCTAAAATGACAGTAGAAGTAGCCAAAGCAGCCTTTCCCAAAGGGAATGCAGTGATGACAATACGTGACGAGTTTAAGCCGGCTTTTTGCCGTTGGTTGAGAACGGCCGTATCCACATGCACGACCACCGCCTTGCCGGCGCGGCGTCAATCAAGTGAAACAGTCACCTGTAACTTTTCGCCTGGTTGTGCGGGTAAGAAGAATTCCTCGCTGGCAACTAAGACCGCTCCATCCAGTTTTACCACCCAGCGAAAAGGGCCGGTTCCCAGGTTTTCGGCGCCAACCCACCACGTTTTGATATTTCCCTCATCGAGCGTACCCTGCCAGCCCACAACATCATGCCAATCATCTTGGATATCTTGCCATTGAACAACTGTCCAGAGTCCCGCCGGCGCCCGCCCCTCCATATGTAGTTCCAGGATGCCGCCATCCAGTTTGGGCCGAACCGGAGTCGGCACGGCCGTTGGCCTAGGCGGCAGCGCATTGACAACCGGCATCTTATTCACCGGCATAAATTGAGCCAGTAAGAAGCCTGCGATCAAGAAAAACAGGAGCAAAAGGGGTTTCGCTTTCATCATTTTATTCCAATCCATTTGTGTTCGTATTTCATGGCAGCTGATAAATGTTATTGTAGGGTTCGCCGGCGATTTCGTGAATCTCCAAGACAGCCCCGCCAACCGAGTCCACCTGGGCATAAAGCGGCTCGTTTGCCGCCAGGGGCCAAATAACGTGGCTCAAGTCAGGCTTGTAGGTGGAACTTTCCAGTGTTAGGGTGAGGCTTTCCCCGGGATTGATTGGCAAAATATCGGCTGTCACCCCCCAAACCAAACCTTCGTCGCCTATCATTTCCCAGGTTTGGTTAACGGCCGTTGGCGGCGTGCGTGGATTAATATAAACATCCACCCAAAACTCCGTCATTACCGCCGCAGTCCCTACATTCTGAATAACAAGTTGTATATCGCCGACCATGCCACCCGCATCCCCAGATGAGAGGATTGTCAGCGACTCCACAATAAGGTCCGGCGCACTTACGTAATTATTTGCCACCAGCGGCAAAAAGATGAAACCGCGCCGGAAAAGCTGGAATTCGCCCGCCTGATCAACGGCGACTACCAACCTATGCCGAGCCGTATCTCTTTCCACAATCTGGATGCTGCCTTCAACCCAACTGCCGCCCTGGGCGACATATAATCCCAGGCTTTGTTCGCTCGGCCCAATGTTGGCAATATCGGCGTTGGTGTAATCAATGGTCAGTGTGACAGGTTGGGCAAATTGATAGCTGCTGTCTACCGGCTGTCCATCGAGATAAACAAGAAGCGAAAAATTAAGCCCCGCCGATACAAACCCGTCCGGAGCGCTGTTGTCCATGTTCGCTGCCGCAGCCAAGTTGCCTGTCTGGGGTACATCCAGGATCAGCGCGAAATTCCCGGTGACGGCCGCGTTTGCCGGAATATCGGCAGTGACGGAAATCGTGTTATCCAGCCCGATGGCGGGCACAGAAAATATATCGCCGCCGATGCCGCCGTCCATGCCGTTGGCAACAGTCAGACTGATGACGGCCGTATCCTCAAGTTCGCCATCCGTCATCGTGTAAACAAACCGTTCAATGCCAGTAAAATCGGCCGTAGGCGCGTAGTCCAGCAAACGCCCATCCCCGGTCACATCAACCACGCCGCCGTATTCGCCCGCGCTGGCGTCAACTACCAACAGCGTGCCGCCTTCAATATCAACATCGTTGTTGATGACATTCAGGCTGCCGCCAGGGCCAGAAGCGAGAATTTTGATCTTGCCATCACTCCGCTGACGCAGGGCAACGGCCGTATCGTCAACCGCCATCGGGGTATCGTTGACCGGGTCCAGAATGAGCGTGACCGTAATGCGGTCGCTTAATTCGCCGTCGGTCACGTCTAGCGCGAACAGGTCTGGCCCGGCATAATCGCTGGTTGGCGTATAGGTGACAGTCGTCATTATAGTCGGGCCAGCCGCCACTGAAGCCGTGCCATGAGCCGCTGTCGTTGTCACCGACCAGGTAAGCGGATCGCCGTCCACATCGCTGGCGTGCAGTGTCAGTTGAAACGGCGTCGGGCTGCCATCCTCGCTCATGAGGACGGGGATGGTTTCTCCTTCGGCGATGACCGGCGGGTCGTTGACTGGCGTGATGTTAACCGTGATAACGGCCGTATCAGTGAGTTCGTCGTCGCTAATCGTGTAAGTGAACGTATCGCTGCCATACATGTTGAGCGTGGGCGTGTAAATGACTTGCTGTACACCGCTGAGTACGGCCGTTCCCAGCGCTGGTTGGCCCACTGACTCAATGTGCAGCGGATCGCCGTCAACGTCGTTGGATAGCGGGGAAAGGATAACGGCCGTGTCTTCCGTCGCCGTAAAACGATCATTTGTCGCAACAGGAGCGATATTGGGGACGGTCAGACTAACCGCAGCGCTGTTATTGCCCCAATCCGATTCAACCGCAATCGTCGCAACGGTCACAGTATTAGTAAAAATACCGCGCGGCAGGGGGTCAACCAGTGTCCCGCTGATCGTAATCACCCCGCCCTGACCTGGAGCCAGACTTTGCGCTTGCCAGACATAGGTGGCCCCGACCAACGAGCCGCTAAGAACTACACCGCTGTTGATCACATTCACACCAGTAACCTGAGCGGGAATGGTATCGGTCAATATCAGGCGGGGCAGCAAGGCCGTGCCCATGTTGGTGAAGGAGATGGTGTAAACAATCGGTTCCCCGGCCGCCGGATTGGCCGTCACCGTTTTTGTTATGCCAACATCGGAAACGTAGGCCGTCTCATCGTACCCGATGTCTACGCCGCTGCCGCCGGGCCGGGGATCGCCGTCGCCATCCACCAAAATGCCGCTGTCGCCGCCGGTGTTGAGCGCCTCGCTGTTGGGGCTGAGATGATAATCGTCGCTGGCAGGCGCTGCAAAAGCGGGGTCGCCGCTAAAACTGCGATCGCCTCCGCTCACCGCCCCGCTGGTGGGGGTTGTTTCGTAGAAAAGGGTATAATCTTCAGCAACATCACCGGCGGCGACTTTGATGCCGATGGCGTAACCGCCGATGATACTGTTGCTAACTGTGACCGAACCGCCGCTGTTGAGATAGAGGGCGTTGTCGGATGGCTGTTCCGGGCCGGCAATGGTGGCGTGGGTAATTGCCACATTGCCGCTGTGCGCCAGGGATAGGGCGCTGCCGTCATTGGCCGTGTTGCGCGCGAAAAGGGTGTTGAGGAAACGGCCGTCGCTCCCTCCAAACGCCACACCGCCACCAAGAGTAACTGCCTCATTGGCAATAAAATGAGTACTCGTCACCCATAATCCACCGGCAGCATCCAACGCGCCTCCCCGGCCTGTTTCCGCCACGTTTTCGGTAAACGAACCATTTAATATCCGGGCGTCGCCGCCAACCAAGATCGCGCCGCCATTGACATGGGCGGTATTGCTGATAAAGGTTGTATCAGTCAGCACCAGATTAAATCTGACATACAATGCGCCCATATCATAATTTTGCACGGCGTTCACCGCAAAGCGTGCATTTTGAACGGCGGCATTCTGCCAGGCCCAGACTGCGCCGGCATAATTTTGGGCGAAATTATCGACAAACTGCGTGCCATCCACCTGCAAATCTTTATCGGCATATAAACCCCCGGCCAAATCTCCCGCCCGGTTATGCTGGAACAATCCGCCAGAAAGGATGGTTGCCGCGCCAAAACTGTTGACGCCCCCGCCCTGTCCAGCCGCCGTATTGCTCAGAATGGCGGTGTTAGTCATGGTCAGATTTCCCCACACATTAAGCGCGCCGCCATCGTCGCCCGCTGAATTATTGACGAAGGCTGAGTCAATCAATGTGACCGCACCGCCGCTGCGGATACCGCCGCCATCAAAGAAGGTGAATCCGTCACGCACAGTCAGGCCGGAAAGGGTGATGGGACTGTTGGCCGATACGTCGAAAATTCGGGAAGCGTTGTTGCCGCTGACGGCAAGCTGGTCGGCGCCAGGGCCGCTGATAGTGAGCGGCTGCTTCTCTATCACGATTTGACCTTGTGTCAGCGTGATGACGGCTGGCGTGGGCAGGTTGAATTGGATGAGATCGGGGCCGACGCCGGGGCCGCAGGCGTCTACGGCCGTGTCATTGTTAGCCGCCTGTACCGCTTCGCGCAATGAACAATCGCCATCGTTATTGTTTTCATCATCGGTTGTGTTAACCGTGATCGTAACGGCGTAGGCCGTCGGTGAATTGCCCAATCCCCAAAGCAGGGTAAATATCGGGGTCACGCCCAGAATGAACGCCAGAAAAATGCCGAGAGGTTTAGATTTTCTCACGATTTGAGTCTCCAATCGGTCAATCTAGGAACCGCCTAAAATAATGGGAAGGTACACAGGGAAGCCATCCCAGCCAAATAAAGCAAAATCCGAAAGATGATTCAGCGTAAACACGAGGCGATTGTTGTCCATGTCCTGTTCGATGAGCGCGATACCATCATTCCGCCACTCGCTGCCCGTCCGGTAAAACAGGGCCAGGTCTCTTTCATGTCGGATCAGGTGGGCGACGCTGGCGTTGCTGTAAGTGATGGTCAGCGTGATGGGAGTCGTCAGGGTGAAGGGGGCGGTCAGGACGCCATCAATGTAAGCATCCAGCGTGATGTTTAAGCCGGCTGGATGGTATTCGGCCAATGGCGGCGGGGAAACGGCCGTTTCCGTCATCACCACCGTAAAATTATTACCTGCGTCCGTGACGTCCCTCGGAATAGAAAGGCTGACCGTCATGGCGCTGCTGCTGCCAAGGCTGCCGGCTGTGATGGTCGCGCCCCGGCGTCCACTTTGCAGCCCGTCAATGACTGTGGCCTGGATAACGGCCGTATCTGTCAAACTGCCGTCCGAAACCGTGTAAGTAAACGTCTCCGTCTGCCCCAGCGTGAGCGTAGGCGTGTAGACTGCCAGCGTGCCGCTGACCTGGGCCGTACCACCCAGGTCGGGCGGCCCGACGCGCTCCAGAAGCAGCGTTTCGCCGTCTACTTCCACATCATTTGCCAGCGCATCAACGGTCACCGGTAAACCGCTGTCGGCGGGGACCAGGATTACAAAATCATCGGCGGCTTGCGGTGGGTCGTTGAGAGGCGTAACCATAACATTCACAGTCACGGTATCCGTCAGCTCTCCATCCCCAGCCTGCACTTCAAAGCTGTTCAAGCCCACAAAGTTGGCCGCCAGCGTGTAGGTAATGGCGGCGCTGCTGCTGCCAATGCCCGATGTGCTGCTGATTACGGCCGTCCCCGCTCCGCCAGCCACCCGCCAGGCCAGCAAATCGCCATCTATATCGCTGGCGGCAAAATTGAAGGCCGGAAGAGCGCCGTCCTCAACAATCGTGACACTGATGGGATCGCTGCCAGAAAGAACGGGTGCGTCGTTGACGGGCGTCACCGTGACGGTCACGCTGGTTGTGTGATCTAGACGGCCGTCAGACAGGGTATAGGTAAATACTTCTGTGCCGTTGAAGTTGGCAGCTGACGTGTAAGCGATCAGGCTGTTGCCGGTAATGACCGCGCCCCCGTTATCTGTTCCACCGACGGCCGTTATGGATAGGCTGTCGCCATTCAAATCATAATCATTGGTCTGGACGGTGAACGTGACAGGGCCGCTGTCTTCGGCGATTGTGGGGGTGTCGGCAACGGCCACCGGCGGCACATTGCGCACTGTCAACGTCTGCCAATTGGCGGCAAGAACCGAGGTCTCGGCGCTGTCAGCCGCGGCCGAATTGGTAATCATCGTTCCCTCAGACAGTCCAATACTGACGGATACGGGGAAGGTAAGGGTAACGGCCGTGCCATTCGTCATCGTTAATCCACTTACCAACGTGGGCGGATCATTGGGGGTGATGCTGCTGCCAACGGCCGTAACCGGGCCAATGTAATAGATTTGCGCTGGTAACGTATCGGTGACAACAACATCGGTGACGGTAACCGGCCCGCTGTCGGCAATGGCGACAACCAGAGTGTAGGTCACAGTCTGACCGGGGCCGGGATTGTCATCATCCACTGCCACATCCACCGTAAACTGGATGCCGTCATACTCATACGCGCCGCTGTCACAGGCGTCGGCGCGAACATAACCGCGCTGGTCGGTGGATTGGGTAAGCGCACAGCCATTGACTCCGTCAGGGATATGGTCAATGGCCGGACTGGCCGCCAGCAGGGCAATCGTCCAGGTCGCCTGCCCGGAAGGGTCGGTTGGTTGGCCGTCGAAGTCAACAGCCGGGCCGCCGTTCTCACCAAACGCACCCAGATGGGCGTCCTGGGCCGTTATGTCCCCGGTGGCGCTAAACGTACAGTTCCCCCGATTTTCGACCAGGTTATACCCTTGGGAGATTGGCGCTTGACCAAAGTAATAGCAGTCGCGGAAACCGGTGGTGTCTTCGTTTTCGGCCAGGATGCTGTTTTGCACCCGCGCCGTCGTGCTATTTTCCACCAGAAGACCGCCGCCCCAAAAGGTAACGGCCGTATTCCGGGCAATGGTGCTGTGGTCAATGAACAACGTACTGGAACCCGTGTTGTGAATGCCGCCGCCCCAGGTATTGGAATTATTGCCGCTGATGGTACTGTTCAGCACCGCAACTTGTCCGGCGGCGCTGGCAATGCCGCCGCCACGCGCCGTCGCGCCCCCATTGGTGTTGCTGATGACGGCGCTGTGGGTAACAGTCAGGATGCCGCTGTTATGAATGCCGCCGCCGTTGGTTGTGCCGCCGCCGGCGATGGCATTGTCTTTTATCGTGCTGCGATTGATGATCAATGTTCCGGCGTTGTTGATGCCGCCGCCGTCGGCATCGTTGACACGGCCGTTAGCAATGGTCAATCCCACAATCTCAACGGCGCCGCTGCTGATGTTAAAAACGCGGGAAGCATCGTTACCGCTAATGGTCAGCAGCTGCGCTCCTGGCCCTTGAATGACGACATCGCTGCTCATAAGCAGTTCACTGCCGTTCAGGGTGATTGTTTGTCCGTTGAGAGCAAAATCGAAGCGAATGAGATCGCTGCTTCCGCCAGAGGCGCAGTCGCTGCCGGTCGTGTCGCTGTCGCTGTTGGCATTGGCGATGGCTTCCCGCAAGGTGCAGCCTCCATCCCCGGCTGTTGTGTTGTCGGCGCTGCTGTTGACGGTGATAACGGCCGTAAACGCTGCCGTCGTTTGCTGCCAGATCACGCTGACGCTGAACACAAACGCGGCCAGGATGACGCCTTGCCGGATAAAAGCGGAAATAACAGGTTGCCGTTGCGAAAAAAGCTTATTGCTCATTATTCTGATCCTGAAAAGCATCCTAATCCTTCACGCCTTAGCGGATTACTACTGGCAGATACACGCGATAACCATCCCAGCCAAAGAGGGCGAACTCAGACAGATGGGTGATGGAGAAAACCAAGCGGTTATCAGCCAAATCACGTTCCACCAGGGTGATACCGGCCTCGCTCCATTCGCTGCCAGTCCAATACCAGAGGGTAAGGCTATCCTCTCCGCCCAGGATGTCGGCGAAATCGGCATCGCTGTAAGTAACGCTGATCGTGATGAGCGTTGTCGGGGTGAATGGCGTTGTCAATACGCCGTTGATGTAAGCGTCCAAGGATAAGGTCAGCCCGGCGAATTTGTATCCACCCGGGGATTGAGTGGGAACGGCCGTTTCCCGAACCACCAGCGTGAAGGCGTCATCGCCAGCCGCATCCGGCGGGATTGACAGGGTGACGGTCATCGTATCGTCGCTGCCGACCCCAGGTAAAGTAACTGTTTCGTCCGGCTCGCCGCTGACATCACCGGCAACCATCATGGCCTGAATAACGGCCGTATCCGTCAGGCCGCCATCCGAAACGGTGTAAGTGATCGTTTCCGTTTCCCCAACCGACAACGTCGGCGTGTAGACTGCCATCGTACCGCTGATTTGAACGGTTCCGGTCAGGCTGGGATCGCCAAGCTCTATTAGCGACAGCGTTTGGCCGTCCACTTCCGTATCGTTAGCCAATACATTAATTTGCAAAGGCGCGCCGCTGTCGCCGGGAACCAGCACGACGTAATCAGCAGCGGCTCGCGGCGCATCATCAGCCGGGACGACCATGACATTCACGGTGACTGTATCGGTTAATTGTCCATCGCCAACCTGCACGGCGAAGGTGTCCAAACCGGCAAAATCGGGCAGGGGCGTGTAGCTCAGGTCAATGTCGCTGTTGCCGCTGCCATAGGTTTTGGTGATAACGGCCGTGTCCGTTCCACCGGTAATATCCCAGGCCAACAAGTCGCCGTCCACATCATTGGCGTTGAAATTGAGGGCGACTGAGCCGCTGTCCTCGCCAATTATCCGGTTCACCGTGCTGCTGCCACTGATAACAGGCGGGTCATTCACCGGCGTAACGGTGATGGTCACGGTCGCCGTATCAGTCAGGCTGCCATCGCTGGCGGTGTAAGTGAAGACATCGGTTCCATTAAAATTCAGCGTCGGCGTGTAAACAATCCGGGTTGTGGGGCTGATGATCGCCGTCCCATGTGCGGGATCGCCAACCGCAGCCACACTCAAAACATCGCCGTCCAGGTCCAGATCATTCAACAATGGTTCAAAATCGAAGGGGGTATCTTCGGCTGTGTAGAACCAGTTGGTGGACGAATCGGGGGCGGCGATGACAGTGAGAGCGAAGTATTCGCTCACCGTCGTGTTCCCTAGCAGGTCCTGTACTTCGACCCGTAGGCGGTAATCGCCCACCTGTTCCAGAACAGGGGTGTAATGCCAGAGATTGCCTGCGAGAACGGCCGTTTCCCGATAGCTCTGGCCGTCAGGCAGTTCCACAAACACCTGCGCCTGGGCCAGGCCGCCGCCGTCGCTGGCCTGACCGCTGATGACCGGCCCGCCCACGCCGGCGCCCGGACGGTAATCCTGGACAACGACCTGAGTCAGTGCCTGCGTCACCGTCAACACAGGGTTGACATTATCCACCCAAATCGTTTGCGGCTCGACCAGGCCGCCGACATTGCCGATCAGGTCAACCGCCTCCACCCGCAAGGTGTGGCTGACGCCATCCTCAGCCGGCGCGTTCCATACCCATAAGAACGCTTGCTCGCCCGTTTCATTCGGGGCAAAGACATTGGCGTCGCGCCACGGTTCGCTGTCAATTTGCACTCGAACCTGGCTGATTTCGCTGCCCGATGGCGAGTCGGTCACGATGCCGGTCACGTCGTTGAACGCCTGGTTAAAGCCCGCCGTCGTATCCAGCGCGATGACCGGAGGCTGTAAATCAACGGTAAAGCTGACCGGCTGCGCCGGGCCAATCTGGCCATACTTGTCAACCGCTCGCACCTCAAACTGCCATACGTCGCCATGCTGGGAGAAGGGCGAAACGGTCAGATCGGCCGTCCAGAAGGATGTGCCGTCAACCCGCTGCCAACTGCCGCCGGCCGGGCGCACTTCCACATAATCTACGCCAATGCCGTTGCCGTCATCGGCCGTGCCGGTGAACGTTTGCGCGCCCAACGTGGCGTATGGGTCGGACAACAAGGTCACTTCCGGGGGCAGGCTGTCAACGAGGTGGCGGATGTCGCTTTGTGTGTTGAATTCCGGCGGAATGTCGCTGTCTTGAAGCATGGTAAACATTGAAAGCTGTTCCACGCTATTCAGATCGGAGGCCAGGCGCAAGGTCAGGGTGACGACGCTGTCTCCCGGCGGTAGCGGATCGAGGATGCACTGCCAGGGGTTCGTCGTGGCGCAGGTCGCCCCGACAATACTTTCGTGCTGAGAGCTGTCGAATGGAATGGCGATGAAGGCGATTTGTTTGCCGGTCATGGTGTACGCTTCGTGATTGGTCAGGCGCACGACGTACTCGATGACGCTGTCGGGGCCGGGCATGACCATAGGCGTGGGGTTGCTGGCCATGCTCAGTTCCAGTCCAGCCGCCTGCGGTTGGTTGGCCGCCACGTCAGTGACAATGGTAATGTCGTCCCAATGATAGGAGCGCCAGCCGCCGGGATTAACAACCATAGGCACGCCCAAACCGGCCGCCGCCGACAATGCCTGCGGCGCACCGCCCCCGTTGGCCGGATTCAACGGATTGGATGCCGGGAAGATGGCCCACACCTTCAAGTCATCGCCGAGTCCAAAGGCTAATGCTTCTACGTTGCTGGTTCCAAACAGCGGCAGACGGATTTCCGTATCGCCGAGGCTGCCCTGGGCAAACGCCCAATCCAGGGAGGAGACTTGCCAGCCGCCCGCATATTCCCAGAGTGTGCCGGTCAGCGGATCGGTAATTTGCACGGCGTAATCGGCGCCAAAGGGCAGCGTGGCGCCGGGCGCATCGGCCAATGGTTGGATAAGCTGATTGCCGCCGCCCGCGCCGCTGTTGATGTAGACCCACAGTTCGCCGTCAAGCGTCCACTGCGCGCCGCGCCAGGCCATGAAGTAGTTGTCGCTGTCCCAGGCGGTGAGGAAGGTTTGCTGGCCGCCGGGGCTGTAGGAGACGGGGCTGCCGATGGTGCGTTCGTCGTTGTCGAGGAACTCGGTATCCAGTTTCCATTCGCCCGCGTCTACGTCCACGTAACCGTCAATTATGATGGACTGCTGCCGTTGGGCAAAGGCCAGTCCTTCGTTGATGCCCACATGCCAGGGGCCGAAGCGGTGCAGTATGGCGTTGCCAGCGGCGTCGGTCGCCATCAAGTGGACGTACCATTCTCCATTGGCGTTGAGGTTGGCAACGGCCGTTGTCCCCGTGACGACATTCGTTGGAATGGTGTTTGTAATCTGGTCAACGGCGAGAAGGGCGGTGACAACACCGCTGCTGTCAATGGGTGGCTGCCAGTTAATGGTCAGAGAAACGGCCGTATCGAAATGGCTGTCCTCGTCAAAATTGAAGGTCACGGGCAAGAGGCCCGTGGGAGCCGCTTCGTCAATCGTAAATTGCAGCGGCTGCGCGGTTACATTGCCGGCGCGATCGGCGGCGCGCACCTGCGCCGGGTAGCTGACAAATGGCTCGTCTTCGGGGCCATCCCAGGTCAACGACCAGGCGCCCCCTGAGACGGTCGCCGGACGCCAGGTTGAACCGCCATCTACGCTGACTTCGACAGAAGCGACGCCGCTGCCGCTGTCGGCGGTGGATCCGGTAAATTGAACCGTGCGCGTTACCCAACTGCCGTCAACCGGCGTAACAACGGTAAGCGCAGGCGCGACTGTGTCGGCGGCTGTTGAGCCGGTCACGGTGAATGACAGCGTGTCGGTGGTTGCATTGCCGGCTTTGTCTTCGGCGACGGCCGTGACCCCATTGTAAGCGCCGGTTGCCAGGTCCACCCAGGCCCGGAAAACGCGCGGAGCGCCCACCGCTTCATCCCAGGGTTCGGCCGCCCAGGTTGCCGGGTAACGCTGCCCGCCAATCTCGAAATAGACGTCCTTTTCTTCGACGCTGAACTCACCGGCGGCATAGTCGCTGACTTGCGCCCGCAGTTCCAGCGGCGACTGCAAGGAGGCGCCATTGGACGGCAGCAGCCATTGAACGACCGGCGGCGTACTGTCCACTACAAAGGAGCCGTCGTACCAGTCCAGTTGATTATCTTCCTGGTTGCCAACCATGTCGGTGGCCCGGCTGTAGAAGCGCTGCAAGCCTTCTTCCAACGGTGTGTAGTCGGCCGTCCAGTAGGAGTAGGTTTCGCCGGGCGTATCCAGGGTGATGGGAGTCCAGGCGGCGGGCAATGTGTCGGTAACGGCCGTTGTCGGATCGGCTACTGTCACCACACCGTATTCCACCGAAGCCACACCAGCATTGCCCATCGCCGTGGAAAGGTCTTCCTGACCCAGCAGCAGGGTAATCGGAGCCGCCAGCAGTTCGCTGTATCCCAGGTCGGCGCGCGCGCCGCCGCCGTTGGGAACCGGGGCTGTGGGCGACGCCGCATCGAGCGCGGGCGATGTTTCGCTGAGGCGATAGGGCGTCTGCCCTCCGGTAAAGAGGGGGTCTTGGCCGACTAAATCATCATTGCCCTGGGCCGCGCCGCTGAAATCAACGGTGTTGAAGTACAGGTTGAAGTCGCTATAAATTTGGCCGTTGTTGGCCGCGCTGGCACCCGTATTGGAACCGGAGACAATGTTGTGCATCACGACCGCCCAACTGCCGGGGCTGTCGGCCTGGACGCCGATCGCGTTGTTGACGAAGGTGTTATGTTCCAGGTAGGCTGTGCCCCGGCCGTTTACCAGCAGTCCGGTCGTGTTGTTGTCAAAGATGTTATGGCGCAGGTCAATGGTATTGCTGGAACCGTTGACGAGAACGGCCGTGTTTGCATTGGTCAGGGTCAGATCGCGGACGCCGGCATTGGTAACGCCGTTGATGGTAACGGCCGTACTGCCACCGCCATCCAGGATAGTTGTCTCCGCACCGCTGCCCATCAGCAAAACATGACTGGGCAGCGTTACCTGTTCCGCATAGGTCCCCGGCGCGACGCCAACGACCAACTGCGGCACATCCACATCGCCAGGATTCAGATTAAGCAGCGCGTTCTTCGCTGCGTCCAGCGCAGCCTGAATCGTGTCAAACGCATCCACCTGCCAGGTCAGCCCATCGTTGACACAGATGTTGCAGTAACTGTCATCTACATAAAAGTTGACGCGCCCCTGCTCCACGTAGCCGATGTCGGCCCGGCTGCCCGCGCCAGGGGGCGCTGGGTCTGTCGGGTTGCCAGCGTCAATGACCGGCGAATAGTTGTAGGTGCGATAATCATGATCCAGCGCATCCACAAAGTTCGGGTCAAGGAACAGTTCCGCCGCGCCGGCGTCGGCCGCGCCGCCAAAATCGCTGGCATTGGCCCAGTAGAGGTTGTAGGTATGCAGTTTAACGACCGCGCACCCTTCATGGCTCAACCCACTGCCGGTATGGTAGGCAAAAATCGAGTTACGCACATCCACCGAAGCGCAGTTGGTCGCTGCCAGGCCGTTGGTATTTTCGGCAACGGTGACATGGGCTACTTCCAGGTCGCTGCCGGCGCCATCAATGGCAATCGCCGTATCCGTTTCATAAATGAGCGTGCGCTCCAATTTGACGTGCGCCGCATTGCCGGTAACGGCCAGCCCGTCCAGACCGCTTGCCTCGCCTTCCAGCGTAAAGCGGGAGACGGAGGCTCCGGTTGCGCCAGCGGATCGGATGAGGGCGTTGGCGGCGCTGCCAGATAACGGCCGTATAATCGTCCAATCCGGGTTCGCGCCAATCAGTTCCACGCCATTCATCAGATAGACATCCTCTTCATAGATGCCCGGTTCAACCACAACCCGGTTGGCGCCGCTGTTAATAGCCGCCTGGATGCCGGCAGCGGTCGTCGCCGTTACGGGCGCGGTGTACGTATGGTAGCCGACCGTATAGCCCGGCTGCCCCATTCGGTACAGGTCGTGGCTGGGGTCAAGGAAAGGCGTGGCTGTGGTCGTGGGCAGCGTCCCTTTATTCGTGGGCGTCCAACCGCTGCCGCCAAAGAACAGTGTTCCCGCGCCAATCCTGAAATTGAAATCTTCGGGCAACGGATCGCTCAGATTCAACCAGGATGAGGCGGTTTGGGCATAAATGGCTGTATTTTCAAAGCTCACTTTGTTCGGCTGCGGCAGCGGATACATCCACAACGCGCTGCTGGGGCTGGGGCCGGCGATGTAGTTGCCCTGCGGTGTATACAATTTGTTTTCATCGGCGCCTTCAACCAGCGCCAACGCAGCGCCTGGTCGCACCCCAGCGGGGGTGTCGCGGTCAACCGGCAGGGTTTCCCAACTGCCATTGCTATAACGCAGCATCTTGGTACTGTTGCCGCCGGGCAGGACGTAGTAGTTTTCCAGGTGCGGGTCGTAAGCAATGGCAACGCCGTCATCAATCGTCACGCCGGAGACTGCTGGGCCAACGGCCGTCCACCAAGAGCCATTAAACCGGTAAAGCGAACTGCTGCCATCGGTGACGGCGTAAACATCGCCATTCTGTCCAATCGTCATGGCGCTGGCATTGACCGGATCAGGCATATCACCGGTTCTGCTCCAGGAATCTGTGGCGATGTCGTACTTGAAGGAATCGGTTCGGCCGCCTCCAGGCAGTAAGATGAGATGACCATTATTGTCGCCCGCATAGCTGGCGCCATCCCGCAGCGACACTGGCGCTGCGGTCAAAGCGCTTGTCCAGGCATTGAGGGTGGGGCTGTATACTTCATGTGGGAATTGCAACAGGCCAATATCGCTCATGGAGACCATCTGCCCTGGCAGCCCAACTTGATCAAAATCACCGTTGAAGAAGAGGCCATGGGCGGTAGACTCTACAGTGCGGATAACGCTGTTATTCGACGCATTGGCGTGTAAGGCTACCCGCTCCCAATCTGTGCCATTCCAATGAATAAAATTTTCAGTCTTCGTATTGCCCGAATCTGTCCAAAGCCCGACGGCGTATAGGTCGCCGCCGTCTGTAACAGCAACATCATACCCCCAGGCAAAAACAGTGTTAGAAACAACTTCTGGATAGGTTGTCCATGAGCCGCTCTTAAAAGAGGCGATACTGGCCGGGGCAGCTTGGTCGACAGCGCCGCCATAATCAAGGGTGCTGGTAAAGTCGCCGCTAACATAGACAGCGCCGTCCTGGCCGACATCAACGCCGTAAACAGGGCCTGATACGCCATAAATTTGCCCGCCATTCACGGCCGCCACATTGTGCAGATATTGGGCGCTAAATTCCCCGCCGACGTAAACCGTACTGCTGTTAGGATCGGCGGCCAAATCGGTAATTTCTACGGCCGTTTCAAATCCACTCTCACAACCCCAACTGTAGTCATAATAGGCCAGATTTTCACAGCTGGGCCCGTTTGTTCGATTTAAGGTAAAACTACCGCCAATATACACCTTACCATCCGACGCGACGGCCATCGCCTCCACGCCATAAACTGGATCAGTGGATAACATTGTCCAACTGCTGCCGTCCCATTTCTGCAACCCGCCGCCATACCCCAGGCAGTATAAATCGCCGCTGTTTTGATCAACGGCAAAGTTGTAACAACTCGTGCCGTCTACTCCAGGCACAGCCGACCAACTCGATCCGTCCCATTTTTGGGCGTCTGAGGCGTAAACGTCCCCATTAGGCGCTTCTGCAAATTTAGCAAAAATGCTAATGGGGGTGTCAACATTCTTCCAGGTAGGCGCGCCCAGCAGGTAAACCTGCTTATCGCTGCCAGCGGCGATGGCGCTGTTGGCTTCGTACCTGTTGTTAGGCCCCCAGGGGTTGCTCATCCATTGGTCAATCGAGGCATCGTAACGGGCGAATCCGCTTTGACCGCCGCCCATCGCAACATATACCTTATCGCCAATAGCCACTGCGCCGCCGCCATCCCAAATAGGCCAGGGGGCGTTAGGCATGGCGTTCCACTGCACACTGATATTGGGATCGGCCGGGCCGTAAACGCCGATGTGGTTGGCGCTCCGCACCAATGTGCTGTTGGTGACGGAAACGGCGCTGCTGCGGGTCATGTACACGTCATACGCGCCGACATCGTAAATGAGCAGATGGTCGAGAATAGTGCGGTTGGACATAACCTCGTGGCCGTTGATCCCGGCATCGTCCAACTGTACGCCGTAACTGGCATTGCGCAAGGTCATGTTTTTTAACTGTACGCCGGTAGCATTGCTGATTTGGGCGGCGTAACTGCCGCCGTTGGCGTCCACAAATACTGCATCGGGGTTTGTGCCTTGAACGGTCATGTTGTTCTTGCCGTTGACGACGAAGCTACCGTAAGCGCCGGGCTGGACAATTATCAGATCGCCGCTGAAACGGGCGTTTACGGCCGCCTGAATAGTCGTATAACAAGGCGTCAACCCATGACACACGCCGTCGCCGTTGACATAGGCGTCGGCGCCGGGCACAGGCGGCCAGGTTGGATTGCCGACGAATGTGTCCAGCGTCTGTTTGGGCAGGCGCGGCACCCAGGTTGGCGGCAAATCAATGGCGCTGTCCGATGTGGTCGCGGCGGCCTGGGCGCTGGCGGCTGTGGGAACCAGCAGCAAGTCGGACGAACCGTCGCTGTTCAGGTCGGCTCCGGCCGCGTATGGCGCGGAAGCGGCATTGGCAACGCCGCTGATGGCGGCCTGCACGGTCCCGGTATCGCTGCCCAAAATCAGGTAGGCATCGTCTCCGCCGCCAATCAGAATGTCGTTTAGCCCGTCGTTGTCCACGTCGCCCGGCGCGGCCAGGAAGCCTACGCCCAAATTGTAGGAGGCGGTTACCCACGAGCCATCGCTGAGCGCGGCGTCGCCGAAAACGAGATACTGACCGCCGCCATCGCTGTAGATGAAGTCGTCCAAATGGTCGCCGTTGACATCGCCCAGGGCGGCGGCGGCGGGCAAGGCGTCGGCGCTGTTAAAGGCGGCATCGGCATTGCTGGCCGGGTAGAGAACTATTCCGGCGCGCGGCGCGTATGATCCCTTGCCTGCAAAGAGGTAGAGGGTGTTGTTGACGCTAACCGCGAATTCGCTGTGGAAGTCGCCGTCCAGATCGCCGAGGCCAGCGAGTACGGCCGTTCCCGCGCCCATGATCCTGGCGGCGGCGTGTTGGGCTATATCGTCTGTTTCCCAGATGGGGCTGGGCTGGCCCAGCAGCAAATAGGCGGCATCCAGACTGCCGGTGACGCCGATGAGGAGATCGGCGTAACCATCGCCGTTCACGTCGCCAGCCGCGCCCAGGTTGTGCCCGATTTGCTGGCCGGCAGGGACTTGCAGGGCGCGAATGTTCACGCCCTGCGGCCCATCCAGATGCAGTCCACCGCCCAGATATTTGGGGCTGCCCAGGATGAGGTAAACGCGGTTGTTGACCGGATCGCCGATGAGGAAGTCGGCCAGACCGTCTCCGTTGACATCGCCGGCGGCTTCCGCTTGCAAACCTATGCCGGCGCCGGGCAAGCCAATGAAGGAGGTGCGGGAATCGGCCAGCATTTCTTGTTCGTTGGGGATGGGCCAGTCGCCGGCACGGCCGTACACCACAGCCACCTGCCCCGCGCCGCCGGCGGCGGCCGGCAAACCAACCAGCAAATCGCCCCGACGGTCGCCGTTAAAGTCGCCAATCCAGGCCGCGTTCACGCCAGCGTTGTTCTCGTTGATGTCGGCCATGCCCAACCAGATAGTGGCGTCGTTGATGCTGTCCAAAGCGCCTGCCAACTCTACCGGGCGCGAGGGTTGAGGCACGTTGCCAACGTCGTTAGCGACGCCGCTAAAGGTGTGGATTTCGTTGGCCGGAACGTGCGGGTATTCGTTGAGATATGCCCGATTGACAAGATCGTCGGTGGGCGGCAGTACGTCAATGATGATGGTGCGTTCTAGGTAGCTGGGCCAGTTGCCCGCCTGATCAAAGGCGCGCACGCGCAGGCTGTGGTAGCCCTGGACGGATTCAACGTTGGGCAGCGTCCATTCGGCATCCCAGGTCGCTCCAGTGGCGCGTTGGTAGAAGGGAGCGCCAAAGTCGGTGTAGGCGGTGTTGGTAACGGTGGCTGTTTCCTGCGTCCACACTTCGCGCCAGGGGCCGCCGTCGGTACTGATTTGAACGCGGGCGAGGCCAGAATAATTTTCGCTGGCGCCGCCGCTGAGGGTGATGGTGATGACGTCGCTATCCTGGGGGGGGCCGTATACGGCCCCATCGGTCAGGTTCACGGTCACGGTGGGCGGCGTATTGTCAATCATCACCTGGACGGCATCCTGGTTGGAATTATGACCGACGTAATCGTGGGAACGGCCGCTAACCGTATAAATCCCATCGCCCGGCAGTTCCCAGGTAAAGGCCCAGGGGCTGAGCGTCTGGCTGTGCGTGATCGTTTGCGCGCCCATGCCGGGCAAAGTCAGATCAATGCGGTCAACCCAGGTTGTCTGGTCGCCGGACGAACCGCCTATGACGTAATGGCTGACGCCGCCGCCGATCAACGCGCCGTGCGCCGGGGTCAACAAATCAAAGTTAGGATTGTCCGCGTCTACCACGATGGGAACTGAGGCAAGCTGAACCGAGTTGTTGGCGCCAAAGGGCAGCGACAGCGTGGCCGTGCCTGCCTGCGAGTAGCTTAATGAGCTGATGCTCCACCCTTTGCTTGTCGCCGACACAGAATCCCAGGACTGTAACACCTTTGTAGCAAAATCCCATTTAGGCTTCATGGTAACGCCCGTATTGGGGACTGTGCGTGAGCCGCTCATATCGCTGGTCACGACGTAGTTCAAGATATTACCGGGCAGCGCCAGCGAAAGGGTTCCCGAAACGGTAAAGGGCGGAAATATATCCAGGCTGGAAGTCAATGTCACCCGCTCGCCGGCGGCGACGTAAACGGCGCCCTGCCCGGTGGGGCTGACGGCCCAGGGCTGCCCGCTGAGGGCGACACGGGGGACGCGGTTAAAGGCGGCGGGGCTGGTGCCGCTGGTTTTTTCGGCGGCATCCTTGAGGCCGTCGCTGTCTGAGTCCTGGCTGCGGGGATCGGGGATGACGCGGACATCCATCATGAAACGGCCGTTCGACCCTACCGCGCCGTATTTGGGAAGCTGAATCAGGTAACCGCCTGTCCAGGTTCCGTTCTGGGTGGGATGGTAAACTTCCAAATCATCGGTCAACCCATCGCCATCGGTGTCTTTAGCATTAATGCTTGTGCCGACTTTATATTCGAAGCCATCGCTGAGGCCATCGCCATCCGTGTCGTATTTAGCCAAATTCGCGCCTATCTTGCCGTAGTTATCGTACTCGAATTTATCCGACAGGCCATCGCCGTCGCTGTCAATGTCGAGCCAGAAGGCGGTAGTGTTGGTATCGCACAAGTTGGGCCAGCCAGCTTCTGTGGGACACAGGTTGGCCGCAGCTAATTGGGCCTCCACCGTTGATCCCTGAATTTCCGTTTCCCAGGCCATAAGCAGCTGGTCTACGTTACGGAAACCCATACTCCCGGCCGCCGATCCCAAATCGTCTTGAAGGATGGCGTAAGCTTTTGAACCGAGGCGGGCGTTAATCTCATCCTTATTGGTAATGCCGTCGCCATCGGGATCATAGTTGGTGAGGATAACGCCATTCGGGGTCGTACTCCAGGCCCAAAACTCATCAATTGTTGCCGGTAAGACGTCCAGATAGATGGTTTGCGGTTTCCAATCTTTTCTGTCCTCTTCCTTCATGTCGTCCGGCAGTTTTAACGTAAAGGGATCATAAGACATGATACTGCCTTTTTTGAAAAGATTGATAATACCGCCATTTAGATTGTATGTTTTGGCGGTGACTTTGGTATTGATAGCAAGGGGCAGGTTGGCTCCGGATGTATCAAAATAAATCTGGGCAGTCAAAGGATTTATGTAACCAACAGATTCTTTGTTGGGCGGGTTATTGGGATCATAACTCGTCAACGGCGAGGGACAGGTCGTGGTCGAAGCGATCATTGTAGGCCATCCTGCTATGGTGAATTCGCCGCATACCCAACTCTGGCCCAGATATTTACCGCTGATGCCGCCCCAGTGCGCCACCTCCTGTTTAAGCCTGGTAAAGCTAAAGTCGTCCGACCAGTCCGACCTGGCTAATTCGATCATTGCCTTGAATTGGTCAGAAACTTCGTAGCGATTGCCGACAACATATCCCATGTTTTCATCGGCCAGGCTGGTCTGTCGATCCACGAATGCGATTGAATCTGACTTTAGCCGCGTTAACGCCGCTGAGGAATAAAAAGCGAGGGCCATAAATTTGGTAACGTAGCCTGAAATGGCATATTCCTCCAATCCAATAAGCGTCAGAATGAGGTCGATTACGCCCACAATAGCCACGATGATAGCGCCCACCGGATTTAGGGCGATAACGAACAGCATAACAGAGAGTATGATGCTGGCTAATAAACCGGCAATTGCCGCCGAGGAAAAATCCCCCTTGAGAATAAACATTGTTACTTGCATGGCGACGTCCAATATCAAAAGCGCAATGCCGACCTTGGAAACTTTGCTGAGCTTGTTTGCTGTTTTCGTTAATTTGGATAAGACTGACTTGCCTTTGCTGAGCGCTTTGCCTACGAGTTTGCTGGTGTCGTAGGCAACATCAACATAGGTGGTGGCGTTAATGAAGAGGGTTTTACTTTTTCCAAACCACTCCGTTTTTACCAACCACTTGGCATTTGCATACATCACATCTTTATCGAAGGCGTGTTCAATGGTATTCAGTCCTTCTTCCATTTTGGCGACAAATGCGCCTGTAGCGGCGTTGAAGCCCATCTCTATGGATTCAAAGACGTGGGACTGAAGGTATTGGTAAATCTGGGCTGAACTTTCGATGATGAGTCCGGCCCCTTCCTGGGCGAAATTGCCAGCTTCTACCAGGTAGCCGGGCAGGGCGCTGGCATTGAGCGGGTCGCCGAATTTGTCGAGCGGGGCAAGGGAATAGCGTTGATACAGCGCCGCATCGGAGAGAACGGCCGTACTCTCGCCGACAATCCCGTCAACGCTCATGATGTGGGTACGGCCGTTTTGCCAAATCATATAAAACGCCACCGTGAGGGAAGCGAGTTGTTCCTCGGTGATGGCGGGGTATTGATCCTGCAAGTCAACTTTAGACGATTTGAAATAATCCGCATTGCGTTCGATGACTGCCAAATCAAAATCATCGTTGCTCACAGCCTTCCAGCCATCCCGCATGTGCAATTCAAGCGAGCGTGATTCGACAAGAAAAACCTCATTCAAATTAACGCCCAGTTGGTTGATCGACGGTTGGAGGCCCCCGGCATCGTCCAGGCCGTACACGCCCATTTTAGACTCGCTGGCAATAATGACGACGGCCGGATCATTCATGGCATAATTGTTCGTCAAGAAAGACTTGATGCGATTACTCAGATCGCTGACGCCCTCATCGTAATGACTGTAAGGCGTAACCGGCGAATCAATTTTGACAGTGGTCGTGACGCCCCATTTTTCTTCAATGGGCGTGTTGGCTCCGCTAAAACGGGCGGCAATTTCCGACAATGTTATTTCGGGATAGTTAAGGTAAGAACCGCTCAGACCGAAAAGCAATTGGAAAAGCTGCCGGTCATCCTTGGGCATATCTGGCGTACCCAAAACGGCGCTGTTAAATTGACCGCTCTTTGTCACCTGCCAACCGGCAACCCGCATGGCGGCTTCGGCGTACATATGGACGGGTTGTTTCTTTTCGATAATATCGTTATTTGAATTTTCGCTGTCTAGTTTACCCTGAACTATCCACACAATTTTGGCATTGCGCCAGCGAATGCCCGCCTGGCCTAAGTTGGCCAACGTGTCCGGCCCATAAGTCATGCGCAAAGCAAATGCTTCCGACATGCCGGCATCGCCTACTAGCGATAGCGGAACTAGCATTTCCCTATAGCCGTCTGTATCCGTATCTTGCATCACCGTGACGTTGTATTGATCCTGCAAGTCGCTGTTGGGAACCGCATTGGATTTTACAGAGAGCATGGGGATAAGCTGGATGTCGTCAGTTGAGCCATTCAGGTCCTGAATTTGCCCTCGATTGTCAAAGCCCCAATCCAGCGGCGTGACTCCGTAACGAAGATGTTCCAGGTTCTCAGGCTGTACCTGCATCTCAACGTAAATATAGCCATCGAACTGGCCGGTGACGTTGAAATTAAAGGTGTTGGTGATGGGTTGAGCGCCGTATCTTGGTTCGAGGACGTAATCGGTGAAGGATGCTGGCGAGAGATCGCGTTTGTCGCCTATGCCGTCGCCGTCATCATCGTCGTCCCACAGGTTGGGGAGACCATCCGAATCTAAATCCCATGCGGCGGCAAAACCATCGTATGCTTTAATCCATTCGGCGCCGTCTTGTACGCCGTCCAGGTTGGAATCGGGGTTCAGAGGATCGCTGTACCAGGTTTTTTCGTCATAGGTGAATCCGGCCACTTCATCGCCGTCGCTGATGCCATCGTGGTCGGTGTCGTACTCGTTGGCGTCGGTTCCCAGGCAGTATTCGGCGTCGTCGGCCAGGCCGTCGCCGTCGCGGTCGCTGTTGTCGCCTATACCGCAGTAGATGTCTGGCTCATAGGGTTGGGTTGTCGTTGCCGCAGCCGTCGTTGCCGGCGCAGCGTTGGCTGTTGCGTCTACACTGGCTTCTGAGATGGATGTTTCTACGACATCGGCTAATGTGATTGTGGATTCGGCGGCATGGGCCACGCGCCGGTCATAACGGCCGTAATTAAGTATTTCTAATAATGGCGTGAGAATTAAGAGCGCGCTGAGGCTGATGGCAAAGAAACTGTACATCCAGCGGCGGCGGCGCAGCATGAACAACAGGACAGCAATGGCGAACGCGCAAGCCAGAATTGTGATGTTGGGCAGCGATTCTTCGACCTGGTTGACGATTGTTTCTGGAGAAGGCAGGGGGATGGAGAGGAATGTGATGGGGGATTGGGCGGCTGTGACGGCCGTTATCGCCACGGCGTCAAAATGGTAATCAACAACCAGGCGCACATCCACGTCGTAATAATCATTCATCTCAGGCAGATGCATGTTTACCGCCTGCCGCAGGGGTAGATCGTTTTCGTCGAGCCACACTTTCCCTGTTCCGCTCATGCCCATCAGGATTGGAGAGGGAGACATCTCATATTCGATGCCGGACGGCGGCGCTTGAGGGCCGCTGGCTAACTGGGCTTGCAATTGGTCGCGAACGTGTTCGGCGTAGCGTTGGCCGTTGATATCGTAGGTGTAACAGGAGACGGCCGTGTCAAACGGCGCGTCGTCCGTTTCGCAGGGCAGCACATTTTCGGCCGCCGCTAAATAGCTTAAATAATCGCCGCCCGGCGATGCGATACCCAACGGATTGTCAAAGGGGATTTTTTCGCCGTCCTGCAAATAGTAACTGTTGCCACCCTCTTGCAGCACAGAAATCGGCGTTGGGTCTAAACCCAAACCGTCCACACTTAAACGCAGCAGCGCCTTATCCGGCAGCGTCACTTCGCCTTCAAGGTGCATGTCCAGGCGCTGATCGGTTTGGCCAATCATTTCCGGCAGCGGGCGGGGCAGCAGCGTTTGTTCACTCTCAGCGGTAAAGTCATAAGCGCCGGCGTCCAACACGCGTTGGTAGGCATCAGCCAATACTATGTCTGGCTGGCGCGTTTTCTCTGCCGTTAAGGTTTGCCGAAACCAGTTGGTTGGGGAGTTGGTTGCGGAGTCGTTATCTGCTTTCTGACAAGACGGGGCAGCGCCATCTGTTTGGTAAATTCCGTTACAAGGATCTTCCTGCGCTTTTGCAGGTAGAAACGCAACTGTCTGTAACAAAAAAAGAACCAGACCTATACCTAAACATAACGTAATAAACAGGTGCTTAATCTTAATGTCCATTTAACGATCCTTGTAGGTAGAATCTCTTGGCAGGTAAAACAAGGCTGAACAAATTTGCAATTTGAAAACACGGGTGTTTTGAGTGGAGTGGTAGTTCAGGCGCTCACAGCGAGGAAAATAATTGTAAAGGATCAGCCCCTTTTCTAAATAGATTGAATGTAATGCTCAATGCCCATAAACATCATTTATCAATCTTTAATGGCATTTAAGATAGTAACTTATTTACTTAAATATGTCTTTGGGAAAAAGGTAACTATGACGACCCCCCAAAACCAGACCACAGGCTAAGGTACAATACACGAAGCTTGCGGAGGTTTTTAGGTGGCGAAAAAACGAAAAAAGTACAGCCAACAATTCAAATTCAAGGTGGCTTTGGAAGCTGTCAAAGAACTTAAATTGCCGGCGACTACGATGTTTACCCAACTCAGGTGAAGAGTTGGAGAAAGCAGTTGCTTACAGAAGAGCCGACTATTTTCGGTCAAAATGTGGCCCAACAATTGCGCGAGCAGGTAGGCCGCGAAGTGGAACTATATGACTCGACATTGGCGAAAATCACACTTTTAACAAAAAACAGACGCTCTGTAATCTTCCAAAAGGCGCGGGCCAAAAATCGGGCTTCAAAGAGCATATTTTGAACCCCTGTTTCTATTGCCATTTCTACCGCGCCAGTCAACC
>JAJRYT010000037.1 GCA_024275635.1 Chloroflexota bacterium
GTTATTCTGGCGTCAAATACCTTTTTGTCACAAATTGTTTTTACGGCCGTTGCCGAGGCCGGGTTTGAATTTCGGGGCCAAATCATCCGATTGGTACGTACTTTGCGCGGTGGTGACAGACCCAAAAACGCTGAAAAAGAGTTCCCCAACGTATGCACTATGCCCAGAGGCTGTTATGAACCCTGGGGTATTTTTCGTAAACCCATGCCGCCTAAAATGACCGTCAGCAACTGTCTCCGCACCTATCAAACCGGCGGACTGCGGCGCAAACCAGATGGTAAACCTTTTGAAGATGTCATCAAAAGCAAACGCACGCCGCGCAGAGAGCGCGACATTGCCGATCATCCCAGCTTGAAACCGCAATCGTTTTTGCGTCAAATTGTATATGCAGCACTACCCTTGGGAGAAGGCATTGTGGTTGATCCTTTCATGGGATCAGGTTCTACCGTTGCCGCTGCTGAAGCGGTCGGCTATACCTGCATTGGCCTGGAACGCCTCGCTGATTATTACGAAATGAGTATTGGCGCCGCACCGCGGTTGGCCGAAATCTCTACCCCCGAACAACAATTGCCGCTTACTTTAGCTTAAATCCTGATAAACCCAATTGGCCTTCATTTTTGTCACACCCGCTTTAATAACGCTGGCTGTAATTGTACGGCGACTGGCAGCCGAACGTCCTGAAAAAGACCAATCTTCCATTTCCAGTTTAGCGGCATACACGCCCAAAAAGCGAAATGGTTTGGGAGCAATTCCCTTTCGTTTATCGTTGGCGCTGTTGCTATCAAAGTGAAATACCATTAACCAGACCGATTCGGGATTATGCCCTTGCCAGCCGCCGGCGCGACGAGAGCCTTTTATTTCGATGCCGTCATGGGCATGTTGCACGGCATCGTCAGGGAACAATCCGTGCGGAATTAAGTCCGGATGTCCGTTATGGTACTGATTTTTCACCAGATCGGGGCAATATTTGGGAATGCTCATATTCATGAACTCGCCCACAATGCTGCTGAAATTGGCGGGCATCAAGAAACTTTCCAGGCGCGGAATTTGCTTGGTGTGTAATTGCTGGTTGATGAATCCCAGAAAGTCAATGAAGCCGCGCATGGCCTGTTTTACATGCTCTACTCGCAAGCCATAAGGAAGATTACAACTGGGATTGAACCGGTTTGGGCTTACGGGGACAGGTATGCAAGCCTGGAATTCTGCGTTTTTATTACCCATATTTTTTGCTATCTCAGCGTACTTGGGTGCGGAGTTCGTCGAGAAGAACGGCCACATCGTAGTCGGGATGAAGGTAGAGGAGGTCGAACAGTTCGACGGCGAGACGGACGACGCTGCGCATGGAGAGACGGCCGTTTCTTACCCCCATGGCCAGATGTTCCGCCGCCCCCCGCCGGATTTGCGTTTGCCGCTGGCCCGGTTCGTAACCGTATGCCTGGGCGTGGTAGGTCAGGATGCGCTGCAAAAACTGGCCCACTTCCTGCGGCTCGGCATCCGGTTCCAGGTAGAAGATGTCGTTGTCGTCCAGCCAGTCGTGCAGGGGCAGCCGGTTGTCGCTGCGGGTGATGGTGAAAAGGAAAAAGAGGGATTGCCCCTGGTCGTAAGCCATGGGGTAATCGCACCAGCGATGCTGTTGGAATTGCTCTTCGCTGATTTTGTTTTGCTGGTCGCGCAGGGCGGCGTAGATGACGGCCTGGAAAAAGGTGGTGGCTTTGGGGCGTTGGTACGGCCGTAACAACGAATAACTTTCCGCCTCATCCACCAGCAAACAGAGGCCGCTGTAATTGCCCAAACGGGCCAGGGCGGAAACGGCCGTAAACAGAAAAGCGATCTGCCGCGCATTGTGCCCGATTTTGTAAATGGAGGGGAATTTGACGCCGCGCGGCTTGGCTTTGTTCATCAGCTTGACGCGACGGCCGCCCATCAACCAGTTGATCCACGCCTTGCGCTGGCGGGAGGAGGCGGCGCTGGCGATGGCTTGCAGCCCGGTGACGACCGGGTCACGCTCAGCCGGGGAGAGATCTTGCAGTTGGGCGAGAGTGGGGGGAAGGACGGCCGTTTTCTCCAGCAATGGCCCCAACCCCTGTTCATCCGTATCCGGGTAGCGCAGGTGGCGCATCGCCTCCCGGTAAATGGCGAAGCCGCGATGGGGCGGCAGCTCCAGCAAATCGAGGCTGACCGTCCCCACCA
>JAJRYT010000038.1 GCA_024275635.1 Chloroflexota bacterium
CCAATCGCCAGATCGCCCGCGCCGGGTTGGGGGATCGGGTCAGCGTCAAGCTCCTGGATTATCGTGACGGCGGCATCGGCTCCTTTGATAAGATCGTCAGCGTGGGCATGTTCGAGCATGTCGGCCGTTCCCATTTGCCCACCTACTTTGCCCAGGCTTACCGTTTACTGTCGCCGGGCGGATTGTTCCTCAATCATGGCATTTCTCGCCGCGCCCCTTTGCTGCATGTGACGAACCGCGATCCCATGCCCTGCTGCCCGCCGCCGCAACCGGCTGGCAAAGCGTCCATCTGGCAGAGGCTGGTAGATCGCTGCATTCTGGGCGCGGGAACTTTTGTCAATCGCTACGTTTTCCCGGATGGCGAATTGATACCGGTCAGCGAAGCTGGCGTGGTAGCGGAAAACGCCGGGTTTGA
The DNA here is from genome assembly GCA_024275635.1 of Chloroflexota bacterium. Classification (GTDB taxonomy): domain Bacteria; phylum Chloroflexota; class Anaerolineae; order Promineifilales; family Promineifilaceae; genus JACKCC01. Next base: position 416 of record JAJRYT010000038.1, read on the forward strand.
GATACGCGATGTGGAGAATCTGCGCGAACATTACGCCCTCACGCTGCGCCATTGGGTGCGGCGATTGGAGGCAAGTCAGGGTAAAGCGGCAGCGGTTACGGATGAAGCCGCGTACCGTACCTGGCGGCTGTATATGGCTATCTCGGCGCGAGGGTTTGAGGCCGGCAACATTAATGTGAATCAAATGCTGCTGGCCAAGCCGGATAGTGGGAAGAGTTACCTGCCGTTGACGCGGGCGCACCTGTACCCATGAGCGCCGACTACCGGCAGCCGCATTCCCCGCCTGTACCGGTATCTGGCTCCGGTCTATGGGTCGTTACGGCCGTTCTGGACCAAAACCACCAACCGGGGCGCTGAACGATACCTGGAAGAACTGGGGGATGTTGTTATAACTGATAAACAGGCAGTTTGACCCGTGGTTCGTGCGCATATTGGCGCTAGGAAACGGCCGTGTCTTCCCCTACAGTGGTATGGTAGAAGAATACGTCTAAGCTGATGAGGCCAATAATGATTGCTGAAGTAACACGACAAGCGGGGCAAAGCTTGCAACCCGATGAGGAACTAGTCACTGTGCGCCGCCTGCTTCAGGCGGCCAGGACGGCTGGCATTCGGGCAGATCGCAAAGCTATCGTCAACACTTATGTCAGCCTAAAGTCGCGCCCCTTCCTGATCCTGACCGGTGAAAAGCAGACGGGCAAAATTGAACTGGTCAAGCGCCTGGGGCATGTTTTAACCGAAATCCCAGCGCGACAATGCCAGCTTTTCGTCGGTCATGCCCGCTGGGCGGCGCAGAGCCAAAACGTTGCCCACTTTGTCGAGATGCAGGACCGATTCAATCGGAATAACTTATTATCTCTGATAGAAGAAGCTTGTCAGAGGGGGAATGAAAATCGGCTGTTCATTGCCTGCCTGACCCGCATCAGTCCGGCGGAGTTGCATGAGTACTTTTCAACGCCAGGCTTTCAATTTTGGCCAGAACGGGCGCGCATTGAAGGCGCGCCGGCCTCTGCACCGGTTCCCTATCCGCCCAACTTTCGTTTGCTGGGTACGATGGATTCGGCCCGCTTCAATGGATGGGATGCGGATTTACTGGCTCGGACGACGGTGATTGGTTGGGCGGGAAAGCGTTTGCAGAGTAAGCCTGGTAAGGGCTTAATAACAGATATCTCCAGCCTCAACCGTCATTTTCTGCAAACCCGCGTCCCCTCCGAGCAAGCAGCTTATGCCCGACTGCAACATATCCTAAGCGGCCAGCGCCACGCCTTATTGCCGTTTATGCAGGCGCTTGACTTGATATACCGGCACAATGTCACCCTTCCGCACGAAGTGATAGGCCGGGTGATCCGCTATCTGGCCAACAGTTGGACGGACGCGGGAGAAGGCTTGTTTGACCCAATGCCATTAAACAATCTGAACCAAGCGCTTGACCTGGCATTAGCCCAATATATCCTCCCCTGGATTGCTGCTGTGCAGTCAGAACCGGCCCGTTTACTAACCCAGTTGGAGGCGTTGTTCAACGGTCAATTCAATCAGGCCGCGATATTTATCAGCGCCTTGACCGGAAGGCTGTCCCTGCCAGGGAACCATCAGCCAAATTACGTATGATCAACCAGGCACATGCGCTTGATACCGGACAGGCAACTCTGCGCTAGGAAACGGCCGTGCCCGGTCTTATAGTTTGGCTATAGGGGAGTCGCATACATTATCTTGATAGGAGTTCAAAATATGAGCGCTTCAACGCTAACAAAAGCATCTAAAGAAGGGCAAACGCGGGTAGGGCGCTGGTTAGAAGAGCGGCTAGGTATATCCGGCATCCGCTATGCTGTCCCCGAACACGCAAATTCGCTGCCCTATTTATTGGGCGGCGTCACTTTGTTTGGTTTTCTTATCCTCATCGTGACGGGGATATACCTGGCCCAATTCTATAATCCGCAGCCGACCGGCGCGCATGACAGCGTGGTCTATATCGTTACCGGGGTTACGTTGGGCGACCTGACCCGTTCCATTCATTTTTGGACAGCCCAGTTCGTCACGCTAACAGCGCTGCTGCACATGCTGCGCGTATTGTTTACCGGCGCGTACAAACGGCCGCGTGAGGTCAACTGGTATGTAGGGTTGGGCCTGCTGGCCGTCACCCTGGGGCTGGTTTTCACCGGTTCCGTCCTCAAGTTTGACCAGGAAGCGGTGGAGGCGTTGCAGCATAACGCCGAAACGGCCGCCATCCTCGGTGCATTAGGCGCCTGGTTCTCGGCCGAATTCAGCCGCAGCGTGCCTTTGCTCACCCGGCTGTTTAACGGCCATGCTACTATTTTGCCCTTGCTGTTTACCCTGTTCATCACGGCCCACGTTTACCTAATTAAACAGCATGGCATCTCGCCCAAGTCCGACCCACAGGCCGAAACCCTGCCCACCAGCGGCGAAGGCCGATCGCGCTTTGATATTCACCTGAAGCGTATGGTGGGCTACGGCTTGCTAACCTTTGGCGCTGTTCTGGCGTTGAGCCTGTTATTCCCGGCGCCGTTGGGTCAGCCAGGGGTTGCCGGGGTGGAACTGACCAAACCGTGGTGGATGTTCCTCTGGTTATTCCCGGCGGAAGAACTGTTGGGGTCGAAAGCGCTTATCGTTGTCCCGGCTGTCCTGGGTGGTTTGCTGGCCCTGGTTCCCATTTTAGACCGCAGCCGTTATCTTGCTCCGAAACGGCGCAAGAGCTTGCTCAGTGGCGCCGCCTTGATTTTTGTTGTCATTGTCATCAGTGGCATCGTTGCCGCGCTGCAACCAGTGGCGCAGCATCTTGGGTAGGAGGTTATGAAGATGAAAAAGCAACTGATTTCGTTCTTAATTCTATTTGTCGCCCTGGCTCTGACGCCGGTGGGGTTGGCCTTGGCGCATGGAGAACCGGTGATTGCCGTGCAGCCGACGATTGTGGCCGCCGGTGAGGAGATCATCGTTATCGGCGCGGAGATGGAGGCGGGTGAGGCGTTTGTTATCACCCTGGAAGGGATGACGGATTCCATTCTGCTGGGAGAAGCGGCTGTGGTGGAAGAAGGGGATGATGGCAGCTTTGAAGTGACGTTCACCATCCCGGCGGATACGCCGCCTGGCTCTTACACGATACGGGCGGCTACGGATGAGGAAACGGCCGTCGCCGATGTAACCATCACGGCCCCGGTGGAGGCACATACAGACAACCAGTCCGCCCCGGCCCCAGAACCGTCAGCCGCGCCGCTTGACCTGGCGCGCCCCCAGTCAACAGCACAGAACGTGGGCGTGATCATCACGGCGCTGGTCAGCCTGGGGTTGGGCCTCTGGTTGGTGCGTCGTTAGTGGCAAGGAAGGGAACTGACATGAACCATACTGCGGGTTTCCAGTTGGAAATCATGTTATTTACCATACTGCTTTGGGTGTGTACCGTGCCCATCATCGGGCTAGTTGTCGTCCCCTGGTTGGGCACGAGAACGGCCGTCATTATCGCCCTGGTCTTACTGCCGGTTTTCCTGGTTGTCTGCTGGGGCATCTGCGGCTGGTACCTCATCAAAAAATGGTTCGATTGACACGGCCCTATGATAAATGTCACCAATCCGGCTATGATAGGCCGTTTGGCGCTCATGGACAGCGCCAATTTTGAATAAGCTACGAAAAGAATTTAAATCCTGGAGGATAATCTCATGTCTGAACACGAAAATTGTCACGTAGACCCGGTTGAAAAACCATTGGATGAAAACGCACTGGCGCAGTCCGAAGCCGCCTTTCTGGGCGTCTCCGGTATGGGCTGCCCTACCTGCGCCACGCGGGTGCGGAATGGGCTGTTGAATTTGAAGGGCGTGTTGTACGCGGATGTTTATTTGCAAAATGGGGTAGCCGCCGTCGCTTACGATCCCCAGCAGGTCACAACAAAGGGTCTGATGACGGCCGTATTTGAATCAGGGAATGACGGCCGTCACGAGTACCGCGCCCGCCTCATGCAAACCATGCCCGCCAGCGAAGCATTCACCGCTCATTAACCCGCTGGTGATGATGCCATGGGAACTGACGAAACAGAGACACTTTATGTGGCAGAGTCGGGCGTAGACGGACCGCCCCTGGTTTTTTTGCCGGGGATGGGGGGGACGACGCGCTACTGGCAGGGCCGGGTAACGGCGCTGGAAAAGGATCACCGGATTTTGTTGGTTGATCCCCTCGGTTTCGGCCAATCACCCAAACCGTGGACGCAGTATACGGCCGTGCGCCACGTTGACGCCTTGCATCACACCCTCTCCCGCCGCGCCCCCTTCACCCTGATCGGCCATTCTATGGGGGCCGTTTTGTCTGTGGCCTATGCCGCCCGTTACCCGGAACAGGCAGAACGGCTCATTCTGATTGGCCTGCCTTACTTTGGCGGCCGTGAGCAGACGTATCAGCATTTCCGCAACGGGCCGTTTCTGGATCGGTGGTTTTTCACCAATGTGACCATGGCGGCCATCGCCTGCATGACCACGCGGCGGTTGTTTGGCTGGCTCTTGCCCTACCTGCTGCGGGACATCCCGCACGCAGTGGCCGCCGATCTGGTCAAGCATACCTGGCGCTCTTTCACTTCTTCTCTCTGGGAAATCATCTATAATAACGATCTCAAAGCGGATGTGGATAGGTTGGCTGACGACCTGCCTGTTTTTTGTATTCACGGCGACCAGGATCAGACGGCGCCGCTGGCCGGGGTGCGCTGGTTGTCCCAGGGACGGCCGAACTGGAAAGTGCAGGTTTTGCCCGGCGCCGATCATCACCCGCTGCTGCACATGCACAACGCCTGTTTGAACGCCATGACAACGGCTCTGGGGGGAGAGACGGCCGTGTGTCAAAAAGTCTTACCTGTTGGAACCGGAGATTGGAGATTAGAGATTGCCGGTCTCCAATCTCCACAGAGAGAGTAGTATGTTCAAGAAACTATTTCAACGTTCACAGAAGCAGAAGGGCGTGACCATTTACACCCAGCCCACCTGAGGGGATTGTCACGCGGCGAAGAGGTTCTTCGACCAAAATGATGTCCCCTACGTGGAGAAGGATGTGACCACCAATGAGTCATACATGGATGAAGTGAAGGAGCTTGTTGGCCGTTTTGCCACGCCGGCGCTGGTGATTGATGGGGAGACGCTGCTCGGCTTTGGCATGAATATGGCTCATGTACGCGAACTGCTACAAAAGGGTGGTTACCTAGTGCGGAAATGATGGAGAAGGAGACGGCCGTCACCCCCACCCACCATGTTCGTTCCTGGTACGGGCTGTCGGCGGAAATTGGCGTGGAAAACAACCTATGGCACCTGGTGCGGGTGGGGCAGGTGGCGCTGCCTCATCCGCCGGCGGTGAACCTGGCGCTGCGCCGGGGCCAGCCGCGCCAGGAACGGCTTTATCTCAGTTTTTTGCATGAGTTCGGCCATTTGCAGACGCTGCCGGTAGCGGTTCTGCACGCGCTCTGGCTGTTGGCGAACGGCCGTTGGCGGCGGCGCGGCTTTTGGGGGACTTTGGCCGCAGTCGTGGCTCATGAAGCGGTGTGGGAGATGGCGAGCGAGTCGTATGTGTTAATCAAGGCCAAAGGGGAATACGGCCGTATTTATCGCCGCCATCCCAACCTGGCCGGACGGTTCGCTTTTTGGAGCGTGATGTTTTCCCTGGCCTTTTACCTGACGCGGTGGCTGGCGGGGAAAAATGAGGGATGAGGAAGGTGTTACCTGACCCAGGGAAAATGGGACAGTTGACACTTCAGAAAAGAGCCAACAAGTCCTATGATGTAAGCATCAATTTGATTTAACAAATAGCGCACAATTGGAGGTGCATCATGAGTCTTACATTTCGTGAATTTTGGGCAGCCTCACACGGGTTGCTTCTGGGTTCAGTATTCTTGTTAGCTTTTGCTGGTGGCCTGGCCGGGCTGTACAGTCTGCGCCCAGAATTGGTCACACCGGCCGGTATCAAAGAGCGGTTGGGGCGGCTCAAATTAGGCACAATCACGATGGCCGTGGTAGCCTGGTTAACCGTTATCACCGGCACGTTCATTGTCTACCCCTGGTACCGGGCGGCCCCGCCTGAAGGGGCTGATTTGACAGCTTATCCGCGCTCATTCCTCAAGGCTAACCCCAACCTGTCTGGTTGGCATGCCTTTGGCATGGAGTGGAAAGAGCATGTGGCCTGGTTTGCGCCTATTTTGGCAACGGCCGTTGTCTACCTCGTTTTGAAATATGGTCCAGACCTGGCAACCAATGAGCGGTTACGCAAAATGGCAATCGTCATCTTCATCATCGCTTTTTCCGCCGCGGCCATAGCCGGTTTGTTTGGCGCCCTGATCACCAAGGCGGCCCCAGTTTTATAGGCAATGATAAGGTAACTATCCCTGCCACTTTGGAAGTGGCAGTCACCTAAAAAATAGGAGACAAATAAAAATGACTACCCATAAACTATCTGAGAAAAAAGCATTACCCACCGGCCCCGCCGCCGCCGCCCTGATTGCCAGTGGGATTGGTACTTTCGTCATCGGCCTGATGACAACCGGCGCCGTCCTCAGCGAGGGACTTAAAAACTTCCTCAACTGGTGGAACCCGGCCGGCCCCTTAACCGGAAAGGTTGGCATTGGCATCATTTTCTGGCTGGTTAGCTGGATTTTGATGCACACAATATGGAAGGACAAGGAGTACGATTTGGGGAAGGCGTTCACCATCACCCTCGTCCTCATCGGCCTGGGACTGCTGTTCACTTTCCCACCTGTCTTTGAAGCCTTCGAATAACGGACAGAACCGTAACAAGATAGACCTGGCAGGCTGCGATGGGAAACATCGCCGAAGCTTGCCAGGTCTTTTGCTGTTAAGATTGGTTCAATCTGCCAGATTGAACCAATCTGATATGATTGCCCTATGATTGATTCATTGCACCAATTCTTCGAACTCAATGACACCCTGGTTCTCTTCACATATGGCCAGGTCTTCTTCGTCCTGGGCCTGGCGATTGCCTTGCAGTCACGGCGGCACAGTCATCTAGAATTGGCACGCAGCCTGGGGTGGCTGGCGGCCTTTGGCATTACCCATGGTCTGCACGAGTGGGCGCTCATCTTCGTCCCCATTCAGGCCGCTTACGTGAATGACGCTGTCCTCTCTTTGTTGCAAGTCTCCCAGGCTGTCTTGTTGGCGCTCTCCTTCGGCTTTCTATTCCAGTTTGGCGCGGAATTGCTCCGTGAACGGTGGCCGCGGTTGATCATCCTTCCTCTGGTCGTGATGGTGGGCTGGAGCTTGTGGTTTGTCATGCCTGGTCTGGCCTTCAGCGAGGGATTTGAAACGTGGCACGGGCCAGCTTCGATTTGGGCGCGGTATCTTATTGGTCTTCCGGGCGGGCTGCTGGCCGCTTTTGGTTTGCGTTTTCAGGCTGAACAGCACATCAAACCGCTCAACCTGACTCATATTTATCGTACTTTGCGCGTGGCTGGCTTGGCGTTAGGGGCTTATGCCATTCTGGGGGGGTTGATTGTGCCCGCTGGCGACTTCTTTCCCGCCAACTGGCTGAATGAGGCTCGTCTGGTTAATTGGTTGGGCATACCCGCCCCCGTTTTCCGTTCTTTGACGGGGTTGGTGATGGCCATTACCATCATCCGGGCGCTAGAGGTGTTCGACCTGGAAATTGACCGGCTGATCGAGCAGATGGAGAGTGAAAACAATCTGATGGCGGAACGAGAGCGTATCGGCCGGGAATTGCATGATGGCGCTATTCAACAAATATACACCGCCGGATTGATTGTCGAGTCAGCCCGCCGTAAGGTGGCTGACGGCACGGTTGTCGGACAGCGATTAGACCGGGCCATGATGGCCTTGAATGCGGCCATCGCCAGCCTGCGCGCCTACATGGGCACCCTGCGGGCGGAGCCAACGGCCGTTTCTCTAGTAGATGGCTTGCGACGGCAAACAGCAGATCCGCGCCTGACCGCGCTCATGGAAGTTGATTTAGCGCTGGATTTGCCAGAAGCGGCCTCATTGAACCCATTACAAACAACCCATGTCCTGGCTATCCTGAATGAAGCCCTGGCCAACGCCGCCCGCCATGCGCAGGCTCGCCGTGTGCGGGTACAGGCCACACAGGCAAGGGAGCAGTTTAAACTAACGATTACTGATGACGGCCGTGGCTTTACCTATGAACCAGATGGCCGCGGTTATGGGCTGCGGAATATGCGCGATCGCGCCCGGCTGCTGGGCGGGGAGCTAACCATCAGTTCGGAACCAGGCCAGGGCACACAAGTGACGCTGCTTGCTCCTTGGGAGGACCATTGATGGATTTAGTGCGGGTCGTTTTGGTAGATGACCACGAGATTGTCCGGTTGGGGGTGATGACACTGCTGGAAGATTCGCCCTGGATTGAGGTAGTAGCCGAGGCGGGGTCAGCAGCCGAGGCGGTGCAAGCTGTCGCCAATCACCAGCCGGATGTGGTGGTGATGGATATCCGTATGCCCGGCGAAAGCGGCATTGACGCCTGCCGCAAGATCACCAGCCGCTGGCCGGAAACGCGCGTTATCATGCTGACTTCTTTCGCCGATGACGATTTGATTTTTCGGGCTATTCAGGCAGGCGCGTCCGGCTATGTGCTCAAACAAGTGGGCAACCGGGCGCTGATTGACGCGCTGGATGCGGTGCGGCGAGGTGAAGCGTTGTTGGACCCGGTCGTCACGCGGCGGGTGATCGCCCGCGTGCGCCAGAGTGAAATGGACAGGCAGGCAGCCGCATTCCGCGACCTTTCTGAGAGGGAAATGGAGGTGTTGGCGCAGGTGGCTAAGGGGAAGTCTAATCCGGAAATTGCAGCCGCACTTTCTCTATCTACAAAAACTGTGCGCAATCACGTCAGTTCTATTCTCGCCAAATTAGGGTTGTCTAATCGTATCGAAGCGGCAACGTATGCTGTCCGACATGATATTGAGCATCATTTGCCGGGAAATGAGGGGTGAGGAATAAGTCCACTAAAAAACGAACCGCAGAGGCGCAAAGGGCACAGAGGGTTAGAATCTCCCAGAGAAAAACTCTAAATGGATAAAACATAACCAAGCATAGGCCATTTGGCCTGTTTGGTGTAGGACATATTGCGCTAGGAAACGGCCGTCTCCAGGGCTATAGTGTGGGCAATCCTATGCACGGAGGTGTGATATGAAACCCGCCCTCAATTTCCGCGCGGTATCCTTGACCTTTTTAATCGCCTTTAGCATCAGCTATATTCTCTGCATCGCTGGCGGCCTCGTCTTTGACTGGCGCATGTACGAAAGCTGGGCGCCCTTACTGCCCGGCTTCACCTGGCCGCTGACTATCGGCGGCTTCTTCATCGGCCTGCTCTGGATCGTAGGCTACAGTTTGTACGGGGCGGCCCTGTTGGTTTTCCCCTACAATTACTTTACGCAGCAGAGCCGCTATGGCCAGTAAAAAAGCAAGACGCATCAGACGCGCCCGCCGCCAACCCTGGTGGCAGCAGATTTCTGGCTGGGTGTGGGCGCTCAGTTTGGGAGTGGTCCTGATGGTGGGAGGATTGATTGCCGCCGCCGCTGGAGAAACAGAAAAATCCATTGACCCCACTTCGCCAGAACTGGTGGCCCAGGGACAGGTCATTTTCACCGAAACCTGCGCCGCCTGTCATGGCCCCAATGGGGAAGGGGATATTGGCTCTCCCTTAAACGGGTCGGCGCACGCCTGGCATCATATGGATAACCAGCTCCGCTCCGTCATCCGCGACGGCATTCCCAACACGCAGATGGTCGGGCATAAAGACCATTTGACTGACCAGGAGATTGACGCTGTCATCAGCTTCATCAAAACCTGGTGGACGCCGGAACGGCAGCGCATGCAGCGCACTGGCCGTCATCCCATGGGTTAATGTAGCGTAGTTCAATCTCGGAGATTGAACCGATCTAGGCAAGGAAAAATGATTGATACCAAAGCCACGGAACAAACCCGCGCCCGTTATCAGCGCATTGCACCGCTTTATGATGTGATGGAAATTTTGGCCGAGCGGCGTTACAGCGCCTGGCGGCCCCGCCTTTGGTCGCTGGTGCAGGGGCCAGAGGTGTTGGAAGTGGGTGTGGGCACGGGCAAGAATATGCCTTATTACCCGGATGGCGCGGACATAACGGCCGTTGACCTGACCCCCGGCATGTTAGAACGCGCCAAAAAGCGGGCGGCTGAACTGAAAGCTACTGTCAATCTGCAACTGGGCGACGCCCAGACCCTGGAGTTTCCCGACGCTTCATTCGATGATGTTGTCGCCACCTTTGTTTTTTGCTCTGTACCCGACCCAGCGCTGGGACTGACAGAACTGGCGCGGGTGGTGAAACCAAACGGCCGTTTGCTCTTGTTGGAGCATATGCGGTCGACTAACCCTCTCATTGGCGCACTGATGGATATGCTGAACCCGGTTGTAGTGCGCATGGTAGGGGCGAATATCAACCGGCGCACGGTGGAAAATGTGGGGCACAGCGGCTGGCAGCTGGAACAGGTTGAAGATATGGGGATGGATGGTATTTTCAAGATGATTGTGGCGCGACGGAATGCGGATCCGTAATCAGGCGCCACACACTTGCGAAAAGTGCATCGCACCTTACAATTAACTGTTAATTGGTAATTGTCAACGGCGACTCAATGAAGAAATTGATCGCTTCCTGAAGATCTGGAAGTTGTGCCCCTTGTCCGGTGATGAAAAAGGCGCCGACGGCCAGGCTGAATATGCCGGCCAGGATGCCGATCACGACGTACACATTTCGTTTGGCGCTTGAAGAAATAAATCCAATCAGCGAGAAAAGCGTAATCAACGAATTGGAGATAACCAGTCCTCCGACAAAGGAGAGCAGCATCAGCGAACCGCTTTGTGGTGTAGTAGCTCCGGCGGCAGCGGCGAGCAGGAGCGCCTGTGAGCCGGTTTCGGCGCCCACTCCATGAATCATCCCAATGCCAAAAGCGGCTTTGGAGCCATACTGGGCGATCTCCTGGGTGTGATCGTGAACCGGCGTCTGGCGGGTGACCTTACTCTTTAGCCATATCCAACCCCGGCCAATAAGCGTGAAAATAACCATCCACCGGCTTTGCAGGCGAAAGGAACGGCCGTAACGCCACAGCGAGTAAAAAATCCAGGCGCCCAGGGCCAGCAGCGTCACACCCACGATGCGCTCCATCACCGGATCAATCCACTCTGGCAAAATCGTACCAGCCCATATGGCCAGCAGCCCCAAAGAAGCGACCACGCTGGCATGGCCCACCGCGTAAAGTGTTCCCAGAAAAAAGCCCTGCTGTACCTCGCGTCGCCTGGAAACCGCCAGACTCACGCTCGTTGTCTGGCCGCCCGATCTGGTAACCGCCAACTGCCCCCCCGCCGCTTCAGTTGAGATGACCGAACTGGTAATATCGGTAATGGCAGCGATATGATCCCAGTCGATCCCGTGCCGCAACCCAAGCGCGAGACCGAGCAAGGTAAGAGCTAAAGCGCCTTCAAACATAATGACCTCCGTTAGAAACGGTAAAATAAGTTGCTAGCTTGTCCAGATGTAGGCAAGATACAATATTTGCCCTACGGCTCGCTGCAGCGGGCGCAGCGGCCGAAAAAGGAGATGTGGGACATGTCAATGCAAAAGCCATGCTGCGCCTCCATTGCCTGGATGAAGTTTTCCAGAGAGGCATAGGGTAATTCGATGGAATCACCGCATTGGCGGCAAACCAGATGGTAGTGTTCTGGGCCGGCGATCTCGTAACAAAGACGGCCGTTCGGCCGTTGTGTAGCTGTGATAATGCGCTGTCTGGTGAGGAAGTTGAGTGTGCGGTAAACTGTCGCCTGATTAAGTGTGGGGGCAACGGCCCGCACATGTGCGCACACCGCGTATGGAGCTACATGTCCGCCCAAATCACAGATTGCGTCCAGGATGATCTGGCGTTGCAGCGTCATTCTGTAACCGGCCTGCCGCAGCCGGGTAGCAATGGCTGGTAAATCGTGACTCATAACACTCCTTTATTGCAATAATTTGCAACAACGACTAATTGTAATAACTGTGCGTGGATTAGGCAAATGGGAGGATGGACAGGTTGTCGCCAAAATCATCCGTATTACGTGTTGCGTAAGGTCTCTCTGGATGCGTAGTACGCAATATATCCTGATCTTCATTGATGGTGGTAGGCAACAGCCCATGAAGCCTCCTACGCGCTACAAATTTGACAGAGGCCCCTTTGGCGTGTAGGTTGGTGTGTCAAATGGTGTGGGTCTCCTGAAAGCATACAGGATACAATAGCTTTAGCATGGCATACAAAATACTAGTTGTAGATGACGAACTGACGCTGCTCAACACGGTGCGGGCTTACCTGGAACAGGAAGGGTACGATGTGCAAACGGCCGTCGACGGCCGTGCCGCTCTCCTCACCTTCCGCGACTTTCACCCTGACCTGGTCGTGCTGGACATCATGCTGCCGGAATTAGACGGCCTGGAAGTGCTGCGCCAACTACGCCAATCTTCCGATGTCTACGTCATTATGCTCACCGCCAGAGCTGATGAAACGGACAAAATCATCGGCCTGGGCCTGGGTGCAGACGATTATGTGACCAAACCGTTTAGCCCGCGTGAACTGGTGGCCCGTATCAAAGCGGCGCTGCGCCGGATGGGCGGCAGCGGCGGTCGCAAAACAGAACTGATTTCCCGGCATATGCGTGTAGATGCAGATGCGCGGCTGGCCTGGAAGGATGACCAACCACTGGACTTGACCCCCATTGAGTTTGACTTACTACACGCGCTGATGCGGCATCGCAGCCGCGCCCTCAGCCGGGAACAGCTCATCGAACAGGTGTGGGGGTACGATTATTACGGCGATGACCGGGTAGTTGATGTACATATCGGCCGTTTGCGTAAGAAAGTGGAGGACGACCCGGCTCACCCTACCCTGATTGCTACCGTCTGGGGCGCCGGTTACCGCCTGGAAGATGACTCAGCATGAATAAAATTCGCCAGCGATTAGGTCGGAAATTGTTTTTCTCTTATTTTATCATCATCCTGGTTGGCGTTGTTTCACTGGCGATCACGGCCGAATTTCATGCCCCGTCCGCCCTGGATCGCCACATGGCGAGCATGGAAACGGTGATGGGCGGGAATATGGGCGGCATGATGTCTGATTTGAACGAGAATTTTCGCACGGCCGTTAACGAAATCCTCCTCGTTTCTGCCGCTATCGCTACGGTAACGGCCGTTCTCATCAGCAGCTTCGTCACCCGGCGCATCGTCAGCCCGGTACAGCAAATGAAAGAAGCCAGCCGCCGCATCGCCGACGGCCGTTACGACGAGCGCGTCCAGGTCATCGGCGAAGACGAACTGGCCGATTTGGCCCAATCCTTCAACCAGATGGCCCACACCCTGGCGCAAACCGAGGAGCGCCGCCGCCAACTCATCGGCGATGTGGCGCACGAACTACGCACCCCCCTCAGCAGCATCAAGAGCGTCATGGAAGGCTTACAAGATGGCGTCTTGCCGGCTGAACCGGCCACCTTCCTCGACGTGCAGCATGAGGTCAGCCGGTTGCAGCGTTTAGTGCATGACCTGGAAGAACTGTCGCGGGCAGAAGCCGGCCAGATTCCCCTGGAACGGGAAGCTGTCAATCCGGCCGCCTTCATTCAAGCCGCGTCCGAGCGGCTGCGATGGCAATTTGAAGACAAAGGCGTCGCTCTTCGTTTAGAACTGGTTGACGCGCTGCCTTCCGTTCAGGTGGACGCGGCCCGGATGACTCAGGTTATGCTCAATTTACTGGGCAACGCCCTGCAATACACTCCGTCCGGCGGCCAGGTTGCTGTCAGCGCGTGGACCAATGCCAACAAGGTGATTATCACCGTACAGGATACGGGCATTGGCATCTCCGCCGAACATCTGCGGCATATTTTTGAGCGTTTTTACCGGGTGGATAAATCGCGCTCCCGCGCCGGAGGCGGCAGCGGCATTGGCTTAACAATTAGCAAACATCTGGTAGAGATGCATGGCGGCCGCCTCATCGCTGCCAGCCCTGGCCCCAATCAGGGCAGCTCCTTTACGGTTACGCTGCCCATTGCCGCCTGAGCGCCATTAGCCCGGCGCATTCTCTAGCCCGATCCGCCACGCCTCCATAAATTCGGCGATTGAGTCCACGAATTCCTCGCTGTGTTCAGTGCGATTGATAGTTCCATGGACGACGATTCCATCCGGAGCCGGCGGGAAACCGCTGGTGATGGTCCAGGCCAGGGCGTTGGGGCAGGTCAGCAGCGCAAAACGGACGCCGCCCCGGATGATCTGGCGCTGTACCGGAAATTCGCCCCACACAGTGCCGATTTCTCCCATCTCACCGTCCGCATTCAGCACGGCGATGGTATCGCAATAATCTCCCATGCGCGCCACGGTTACCTGTTCCTGAATCGCTTGTTCGTCCAGTCCCGCCCGGGCAATTGCAAAAAATTCCATAGCTATCTCCAAATATTATGATTAGAACGGTTGATTTTATCGGAAACGGCCGTTACCCCATAAATCTGTTACAAAATTGTCATACTTTCTTCAATAATCCGTCAAATACATCAGCTATCCTATCTTCATCATCAATAAAAACGTAGCAGACAACAACCTGCTAAGATTCACTAAGGAGAACAACAACCATGTTTATGGGATTTGGTTTGATTTTTACAGTATTGATAATCGGCGCGATTGTTTACGCATTGGGCTGGCGTCCGCAGGGACAAAACAATCTGTTTACATCGTCCGGCAGCGCCCAATCGGCGCTGGATATTACGAAAGAACGCTATGCGCGCGGCGAACTCAGCAAAGAAGAATTTGAGCAAATTCGTCACGACCTGATTAGCTAACGGAGGTGAAATTATGTGGTGGGGACAACATATGTTTGGTTTAGGCTGGAGCGGCTGGCTCCTCGGCGGGCTGATGATGCTCCTCTTTTGGGGCGGGATCATTGCCCTGGTATTCTTTGCCATTCGCGCTTTCTCCGGCTCCGGCAGCCGGACCGTGAGCAAGCAAACCAACAGCGGCGAAAGCGCCCTGGATATCCTGAAAAAGCGGTATGCCCGCGGCGAAATCAGCAAGGAAGAGTACGAAACCATCCGGGGCGACCTGGAAACCTGATCTAGCCGCGCGACGACTGTATAAACCACATCAAGCGTAAGCGTTCGCTCCCCCCTGGAGACTTTTGAAGTTTTGACGCTCTATGTGGTTGTGTACTCGACTGCAAAACTTCAAAAGTCTGTTGGCGACTGAACGGTTACCATCAAGCAGGGTCATAATGGCCCTGCTTTTTGTTGCCGCCCGGCAGCATGTCAGACGCAAGATTTTGTTACAAAATCGTCATACTTTCGTTAAACGGCCGTCACACCCGCCCCCTACACTGTAGACAGATAACAAAAACAGTTCAGGCCGCGGCCACCAAGCGCAGCGACCTTAAATAAGGAGACACGATCATGATGACAGGATATGGTATGGGATTTGGCGTAGTTGGGTACATTTTTATGGCCCTGTTTTGGATACTGATCATTGGCGGAGGCATCTGGTTATTAAGCGCCCTCTTCCCCAAGAACAACGTACAGACAACCCAACCGGGCAGCGAAACCGCGTTGGACATTTTGAAGCGGCGGTACGCCCACGGCGAAATCAATAAAGAAGCGTATGAATCCATGCGCTATGACCTGGAACAATAAATAAACAAAGATTGATGATTAATGATTGACCAATCATCAATCTTTAATTCTTTAATCATCACAAGGAGCAAATCATGAACACACGTATTTTATCAATCATCGGTTTAGTTATTCTCGGCGTTGCCCTTTTTTTCGGCGGCCTATTTTGGGGAAGTTCGCAAGCTAACGCCCTCAGCTTTTACCCTGGCAGTATGATGAACGGCGGATTCTCCGCCACGCAAGATGGCTACATGAATACGCCACAAAATGGCTATGGCATGATGGATGGCAGCTTCGGCATTGCCAGCAATGGCATGATGGGCGGTTACGGCGGGACAAACAGCGGTTACGACATGATGGGCGGCAACGCTGGCATGATGGGCGGCTACGGCGAGACAAACAGCGGTTACGGCATGATGGGCGGCATGATAGGCAATGCCAGCGGCCTGATCAATGTTGACCCCCTGACCCTTAAGGATGCGACAACGGCCGTTACCGACTATCTGGCCTCTCTTAACAACGACAACCTGGAATTGGGTGAAATCATGATCTTCAGCAATCATGCCTACGCTCAAATCCTGGACGCGGACACCTACCAGGGCGCATTCGAGGTATTGGTTGATGCCGCCACCCGCACCGTCTTCCCTGAACCCGGCCCCAACATGATGTGGAACAGCGAATATGGCATGATGGTCGGTTTTGACAACGGCATGATGGGGATGATGGGCAGCGGCATGATGAACGGTCAATATGGCTCAGACATGATGAGCGGCCAATATGACTCGGACATGATGAGCGGTCAATACAATTCGGACATGATGGGCAGTCAATACGGCTCAGACATGATGGGCGATTATGGCTACGCGCCAGATGCCGAAACCAGCGTCACCAGCGAGCAAGCTGTTGAACTTGCCCAGGCTTATCTGGATGACTATCTGCCCGGCAAAACGGCTGATGAACACGCTGACGCCTTTCCCGGCTATTACACCCTTCACATCCTGGAAGACGGCCAAACCGTCGGCATGTTGAGCGTCAACGCCGCTACCAGCCAGGTCTTCCCGCACTACTGGCATGGCGATTTCATCGAAATGGCTGAGTAACAACCATTAAGATTGGTTCAATCTGGTAGATTGAACCAATCTGATTAAATACTCGTAACTAAACATGATCGCTTGGGAGCTTACCATGACTCAAAAACAGACAAAAACAATAGGACTTGCTTTATTACTTTTACTCACCGGGCTGGTTTTGACAGCTTGCAGCGGCATAAATCTGCCTCCGTCGCCAGCCGCACTCCCCGCCGCTTCCCAACCCATTTCTCAAACAGCATCCAGCGGCGAGTGGGATGCAGCCAGCTTTTACGCCGCCACCTGCGCCAGTTGTCACGGCCCCACCGGAGGCGGCTCTACTATCGCCCCGGCGTTGAATACAGAAACCATACACACAGCTAATGTGAATTGGCTAATTGAGACCATCAGCAACGGCCGTTCCGGAACTGCCATGCCAGCCTGGAGCGTCGAATTCAACGGCCCGCTCAACAGCGACCAGATCGCCGAGATGGCCGCCTTCCTGCAAGCAGGCGACTGGGACAAAGCCGGTGAAATCGCCGCCGAACAACCCACTTCGCCCATGGGGCCGGGAATGATGAGCGGTGGCATGATGGGGCGGGGGATGGGTGGCGGTATGATGAGACATGGGATGGGATACGGCCGTCAACCCTGAGAATACTTTAGAAACAAATCAAACAGAGATGGGTTCAATCGCCAAGATTGAACCCATCTGAAATTCAAGAAGATAACGATGACAAAACTAACACGACGCAATTTTATTCGATTCGCCGGCGCTGGCGCGGCAACGGCCGTTCTCGCCGCCTGCACACCAAAAACAACCACCCCCGCGCCAACCGGCGCAGGAGAAACCCCATTGCCCGCCACCGGGCTGCCGCAGGCCACACTACCGCCCCCCACCGCTGTCGCCAGCGCCGATTTCGCGCCCGATGTGGAGATCGCTTTGAAGGCGGTGCAGGATACGGCCGTCATCTTCCCCAACGTAACCACCAACGTCTGGCGCATTCGCGGCGAACTACTGCAAGGCGACGCCAGCGCCCTGCAATCCATCCCCGACAGCTATCTTGGCCCCATTCTGCGCCTGCGTAAAGGGCAAAAGGTGCGCATCCACTTCACCAACGAACTGCCAGAAGAGAGCATCATCCATTGGCACGGCCTGCACGTTCCGGCCGAAATGGACGGCCATCCGCAATATGTTGTGGGCAATGGCGAAACCTATGTTTACGAGTTTGAAGTGCGAAACCGGGCGGGAACGTATTGGTATCACCCACATCCGCACGGCCGTACCGGGCCGCAGGTATACGCGGGCATGGCCGGGTTTTTCCTCGTAACCGACGACGAAGAAGCGGCGGCCAACCTACCTGATGGCGAATACGATATCCCCCTGGTCATCCAGGATCGCCGGTTTGATGATAACGGCCAACTGGTTTACCAGGGTAATGGCACGATGGATCAGATGATGGGCTTTTTGGGCGACCAACTGCTGGTGAACGGCCAACCAGACTTCACCCTGCCCGTCGCTGCCCGCGCTTACCGCCTGCGTCTGCTCAACGGCTCCAACTCACGCATTTACAAGCTGGGCTGGGAAAATGGATCGCCTTTCACCGTCATCGGCACGGATGGCGGCCTGCTGGAAAAACCGGTGGAACGGCCGTATCTCACCCTGGCCCCGGCGGAACGGCTGGAAATCTGGGTGGATTTCAGCGACCAACCCATCGGCACAGAGTTGAACCTGGTCAGTCTGCCCTTCAACACCGGCAGCTTCAACAGCGGCCAATTTCCCATCCTCACCGCGCGCGTGGAACGGGAATCAGCGGAGAACGCGACCTTGCCGGAACGCCTTTCCACACCCAATTTCTTCGATGAAGCGGACGCGGAACGCACCCGCGAGGTGGCGTTAGAAATGTCTATGGGACGGGGTTGGACGCTAAACGGCCGTACTTTCGAGATGACGGCCGTGACCGACGACGAAACCATCAAACAAGGCAGCCTGGAAATTTGGGAATTCAACAATAAAGGGAGCGGCCGGGGCGGCATGATGGGCGGCGGCATGAGCCTGCCCCACCCCATGCACATGCACGGCGAATCCTTCAAAATTATCGAGCGGCAAATTGACCACGACGGCGAAGCCGCCTGGGAAACATTAAGCGCAGGGGTTGTAGACGACGGCTGGAAAGATACCGTTCTCGTCATGCCCGGCCAGCGCGTCAAAGTTCTACGTCGCTTTGGTGATTTTACCGGCCTCTTCCTTTATCACTGCCACAACCTGGAACATGAAGACATGGGCATGATGCGGAATTACCGTGTAGATGCGGTTTAGCCCGGAAACGCCTCGCATGAACCCGCCAAATAGCTTACTATCATGCCCGGCAAATTGCGCTTACCCGCCATTCGGCTTTCTGGCAAAATTAGATCGGTTTTAACAACTAGCAAAACAACGACGAATCTGTGTACAAATCAAATGGAGACATGTTAAATGACACAAACAACAACTGCCTACGGCTTTCGCACGCGGCTAAACTTACCTTATGAACAGGCCATCGAAAAAGTAACGTCCGCCCTCAAAGCAGAAGGGTTTGGCGTCCTCACCGAAGTTGACGTGAAGGCCACCCTCAAGACAAAACTCGACGTAGATTTCCGCAAATACATCATCCTGGGCGCTTGCAATCCCGTCCTGGCTAACCAGGCATTGAATGAGGAACTGGAAATCGGTCTACTCCTGCCTTGCAATGTCATCGTTTACGACGACGAAGAAGGCGGCAGCGCGGTTTCCATTGTGGACCCCCTCATCATGCTGGGCGTGGTCGTCAATCCATCGCTAGACAAAATCGCCGATGAAGCCCGCGCCCGCCTGCAACGTGTGGCGGCGGCGCTGGAAAATTAACCGGTGAGGATTCGCTTTATGAATAAAAAACTTTTGCTCCCCATTCTGGTCCTGTCTTTGTTAGCATTTGTGCTGGCGGCGTGCGGCGGACAAAGCAGCGCGCCATCCGCCCCGAAGGAAGTTGATCTGGCGGCCGAAACCCAGGTCGTCCCCGTTGAAGGCGGCTCCTACACTGATGTCAGCGCCGCTGGTCTGGCCTCTATGCTGGAAAATAAAGATTTCCCGCTCATCAACGTTCACATCCCCTATGCCGGCGAGATTGACGGCACAGACGAATTCATCCCCTTTGACCAGATAGGGCCAAATCTGGACAAGCTCCCGGCCGACAAAGATGCCCAAATCGTCATTTACTGCCGCAGCGGTGGCATGAGCGGCGTCACCGCCCGCGAACTAGTAAAACTGGGCTACAGCAACGTCTGGAATCTGGATGGCGGCATGAACGGCTGGCAAGCGGCTGGGTATGAATTGATGCAGAAGTAACTGGTAATATGGTAATTGGTAATTGGGTAATGAGGTAATTACCAATTACCAATTACCAGTTACCAATTACCAATTACACAAAGACAAATGTTAACCGCCCGCGACGTGCAGGAACTACTTCAAATTGATCGCTCCACCGTTTATAGAATGGCGGACGCCGGTCAATTGCCGGCTATCAAAGTGGGCAAACAATGGCGTTTCCCGGCAGAGCAGTTTCACAGTTGGTTTCAGGATCAGTTCACGAGGACGGCCGTTCCTATCAACCACCCGCTCAAACCACAATCCATTTCCCCGGGCCAGTCCCGCGAACTCGGCGATCTGCTCTCCTGGGAATGGCTGCGGATTATTCAGGAAACCTTTGCTAACTTGCTAGGCGTGATGATCGTCGTCACCGACATTCAGGGGCGGCCGATTAACCAACCCACCCAACCCTGCGGCCTGTTTACGGCCGTCAGGAAGCAGCCAGACGCTATGGATAAATTTATCGAGAGCTGGTGCGGGCTGACAACGGCCGTTGACCTCACCGCCACCTTTCGCCTTAGCCATCTGGGCCTCCTTTGCGCCCGCAGCCTGATTGCCATCGGCACGGAGTTGAAGGGCATGGTCATCGCCGGGTGCGCTGCCCCTTACGATTGGCCGCCCTCTCCAGAAAAAATCAACGCCATTGCCGGACAATTTGATATGCCGCCGGAACAAATTCGCCAGCATATCCAGGAAGTTTATTATCTAGACGAGATCCAAAAGGCGCAGGTGTTAGTCACGATCCCCCAAATCGCCGCCTTGATTGCCCATATTGTGGATGATCGCAAACAGCTAATTGACCGGCTGGAAGCCATTGCCGGCCTGAGCCGATTTCCAAAGCCATAAATAATCATCAGCCAGCAGCCAGTAACAAAACACATTTCACATCTCACCCGTATCTTCTGCGGACAAACTGCGTTAAACATGGCGACAAACATACAATGAACCGGGCATCATCCAATGACCATGACCTGGTGCGCCGCGCCCAGAGCGGCGACCGGGCTGCCTTTGCCGGGATTTATGACCGGCATTATCAGGCTGTTTACACCTATATCTTCTACCGGGTGAGCGACGCCCCGCTGGCTGAGGACCTGGCGGCCGACGTGTTCGTGCGCCTGGTGGAGAAGATTCACACCTTCACCCCCAACAAGCCGATTCTGGCCTGGCTCTACACTATCGCCCGCAATTTGGTGATTGACCATCATCGGCGGCACGGCCGTACCACTTTGGTATCGCTAGATGATGACCTGGACGCCGACAACGATGATCCGGCCGCGGCCGCCGACGCTCATTGGCAGCAAGCCGCCCTGGTCGCCGCCCTGACCCAACTCACGGAAGAGCAGCGGCTGGTGATTTTGCTCAAATTCGTCGAGGATTGCAGCAACGCCTGCGCCGCCGCCGTCCTGAGTAAAACAGAAGGCGCGGTCAAATCGCTCCAGCACCGGGCGCTGGCCGCGCTGGGTCGGATACTCCAACCGGAGGGAGAGAGATGACGATGCGTGACGCTGATTTTGAGACCATTCTGGATGAGTGCCTGACCCGTCTGCGCCGGGGAGAAGCCATTGCCGACTGCCTGGCCGATTACCCGCAGCAAGCAGAACGGTTACGGCCG
>JAJRYT010000039.1 GCA_024275635.1 Chloroflexota bacterium
TATGTGCAAGCCAATCATCTGTATCTGTAACGGTTTCCTCATCTACCAAATTATCTTCATTGAAGTCGGGAAGGTATTTAGTATGGATGAAGAAATTTAACGGCCGTGATTCCATCCCGATCCCCCCTTTTGGCACATGCAAATGGCGGGTACCATCCTCTGTTTCTTCTTCGGCGACGATGTAGATGATGCCGCAACGGGCGCAGGTCGCTATTTCAAAAACAGCGCTGCCACAATCGGGACATTTCTCATGACGATTGAGGAAAAGATGGGGACGGCCGTCTTCATGCAAATCCTTGTTAAAGCAAGCGAACGCTCCTTCTAAGGCACGAGCAAAAACATGGTAGCGGGCTGGAATCAGCGGCAAACTATCCTTGTCAGGACGCGCACGAACAGCCAGATTAACGAGGTGAATGATTGCCTCTTGAGCCGTCGGCTCATCTAGTTCAGGGAACATTTCAGCAGCGATGATAGTCAAAAATTCAGGGTTCCGTTCAAGGCGAATTTGTAAATCATGCAAACGCTGGTCGCCGCGCAATATCGCGTATAATGTCTGGTTTACATCTTGATTCTGGTTAATTTGGCGCGTGATATGAGCGGGAACAGCATGTTTTTGACTGACAGATATGATGTCGGCAGGCGAAGGTTCATTATCATCAAACAGGTTGTCGAGATCAGCGTATAAGTCAGGTGCGCCTTTGCCCCATACTTCTCCTAATTCGCTGACATTCTTACGGTCAGCTTCAAACACATCCTCCGCGCTGAACGGTTCGCCAAAAAGATGTTGGGCAAATTCGGCCGCTTGAGGAAAATCTTTTGGCCCTTCGCCCAAAGTTGCCGAAGTTGCGATACAAGTAAGCCGATTTTCTTTACTCTCTACAATTCGATCCTTCAATCGGCGTAACAGCATGGCAACTTCAATGCCACTGGCTCCATCATAAACATGTGCTTCATCTACAACAATAAATCGCCAATGCTTCCCCGTTGGGCCGTCAAAGAGCTCGGTATCTTGCGGCCGTAAGAGCAGATATTCCAACATGGCGTAGTTGGTGAGCAAAATATGCGGCGGGGATTCCCGCATTTCGTCACGGGAAATAAGTTCATTGGTGAATGGCTCAGATTTCCACTCTTCCTGATATTTTTGTAAAGCCGTACTATGTTTATATTCAGTTTCGCCAGTGTAACGCCCAAAAGTGATTGCTGGATAATTTTGCAACAAGCTCCGCAATCGCTTGAGTTGGTCATTAGCTAAGGCGTTCATCGGATACAAAAGCAGGGCGCGAACGCCGGGCTGCCCCAATGTCCCTGCGCTTTCTTCACGCATTAGATAATCTAAAATTAGAATAAGAAACGCTTCTGTCTTGCCAGAACCAGTGCCAGTGGCGACGATGAGGTTATGCCTGTGTTCGACGACGTTGCGGATAGCTTTTTCTTGATGGATGTATAACGGCCGTTCGTAAGGCAACGTATCTGGAGCGCATAAAACCTGAAAACCAGTATGCAACACACCCTCTTCAACCAAGTCTGCAATAGAATTTTTAGTACGGAATGGAGGGGAGGCTTCA
>JAJRYT010000040.1 GCA_024275635.1 Chloroflexota bacterium
AGGCGCAAATCGGGCCGTTTGGCTAACATCATCACCTCGGCTTCCGGCAAATGGTTTTCTGGCAAACGGTCGGAAGTGAAGGGCGATGACGCTATTTTTTCGGCCAACTGCATCGCCCGCGCCTGTTCCTCTTCGGTCAGGGCATCTACAATCACAAAACCACGCGCTACGAGTGGTTGTAAATGGGCAGAAAAGCCGTGTTGACCAATTTCCTCGGCAATTGATGCCGATATGAAAACAGTTTCAATGTACCGCTCCAATAAGTCAATCCGTTCGCATTGGAACGCGGACAATAATGGCCCGGTATCAGAAGCTGCCCGAATTTTAGAATACTCAACCATAATTTATGTTCGCTATGATACCACATTAGGGAGTGAAAATGATGAGTAACTCAATACGAGACGTCACCCTGGAATCCGGCATCAAAGTCAAGCCGGTGTACAGCCCGGAAGATTTGGCCGGGATGGATGTGGAGCAGGAGATCGGCCGGCCGGGCCAGTTCCCCTTTACGCGCGGGATTCACCCGAATATGTACCGGCAACGGCCGTTCACCATGCGCCAGTACGCCGGATTCGGCACGCCCACAAAGACCAACGAACGGTTCAAATTCCTCATCGAAAACGGCCAAAACGCCCTCAACGTCGCCTTCGATTTGCCCACCCAGATGGGGTTAGACGCCAACGACCCGATGGCTGAGGGGGAAGTGGGGCGGGTGGGGATGGCGGTGGACACCCTGGCCGACATGGAAGTGGCCTTCGACGGCATCCCCATTGACAAAATCAGCGTCTCCCTGACCATCAACGCCGTCGCTGCGCCCATCATGGCCATGTATTTTGTGATGGCGGAAAAGCAAGGCGTGCCCCTGGCCCAGGTGCGGGGCACGGCGCAAAACGACATTCTCAAAGAGTACATCGGCCGGGGGGCGTGGGTCTTTCCGGTGGAACCGGCCGTCAAGCTCATCGGCGACACTATCGAATTTTGCGCCCGTAACGCGCCCAAATATTACCCCGTCTCCGTCTGCGGCTACCACATCCGCGAATCGGGGGCTAACCCGGTGCAGGAGATCGCCTACGCCTACTGCATCGCCAAGGAGTACATCCGGCGCGGCCTGGCGCGGGGGCTGGACGTGGACGAATTCGCCGGCCGAATCTCCTTCAACTTCGACATTTTCGGCAACTTCTTCGAGCAAATCGCCAAGTTCCGCGCCGCCCGCCGCCTGTGGGCCAAGATCATGCGCGACGAGTTTGGGGCGCAAAACCCGCGCACGATGAAGATGAAGATGATCGCCGGCGGCGGCGGCGGCGGCCTAACCATCGAGCAGCCGGAGAACAACATCGTTCGCGGCGCCTATTACGCCCTCATCTCCGCCCTCTCCGGCACGCAGACGATGGCCCTCTGCTCCTTTGACGAAGCGTACACCATCCCCACCGAGAAAGCGGCGCTCATCTCCCTGCGCACGATGCAGATGCTGGTGGAGGAGATCGGCGTCGCCGACACGGTGGACCCGCTGGCCGGGTCGTACTACGTCGAATCGCTGACGAACGAGATGGAAGGGCGCATCGTGGCCGAGATGTCGCGAGTGGAGGAGGAATGGGGCGGCATCGTGCAGGCGGTGAGCGAAGGGATGGTGCAAAACGAGGTGGCGGTGCAGGCGTTTAAGTTTGAGCAGGGCATCCAAAATGGCGCGATTCCCAAGATTGGGGTAAACCGCTACCGGATGGAGGAGGAGGAGCGGGACGTGGCTTTGCACCCGTACAAGCAGGAGCAGGCGGAGGAATCTATCCGGCGCACGGCCGAGGTGAAGGCGGGGCGGGATGAGACGGCCGTCGCCCAGTCCCTCGATAATCTGCGGGAAACGGCGAAAAGCGGCCAAAATACCATGCCCGCCTTCATGGATGCAGTGAAGAGTTATGCCACGTTGGGGGAGATGACGGCCGTTCTTAAAGAGGTGTACGGCACATTCCAGGAACCCGTCAGGTTATAGAGATCACAGGTGGAGCATGACAATGCCTAATAATGAAACCAATCTGATTGATAAAATGTTTGAATACAATCTATGGGCGAACACACAGTTGATTGAGCTGTGCAGCGACTTAGTTGAGGCCCAGTTGGCAGCCGAAGCCGCGGGGGTTTTCGGGCGCATTCAGCCAACGCTCATCCACATCGTCCGCGCTGAAGGCGGCTATCTCAACCGCGTCACCGGCTCACGGCCGTTTGCCGACGACCTGGATTGGGACAACATGCCCATGAGCAACCTGTTGGCAAAAGCGCAACAATCTGGCGAACAACTCGTCGCCATCGCCAGCAAAACCGATCCAGCGATTCGTCACGAGATCGAAATTCAAGGCAACCCCTACCATTTCCATAATTGGACCGTGCTGCTGCAAGCGCTTTATCATGGCATTGAGCACCGTACGCAAATCAAATTTTTGCTGACGCAGCTTGGCGTTTCCCACCCTGAGCTGGCGGCCTGGGATTATATGGGATCGCTTTCGGGATGAAACGGCCGTTGCCGGACAAAACGTGATGCCAGCCATGATTTATACGAGGGAAAAGCGATGAATCTTTCACCGGAATGGGCAGTGCAGTTACAATCAATCGTTGATTGGGGGCTGTTTTTACGATTGACGCTGGCGGCCGTACTCGGCGGCATTGTCGGCGTCGAGCGAGAACTTAACGGTCATCCGGCCGGTTTGCGTACCAA
This sequence comes from Chloroflexota bacterium, assembly GCA_024275635.1. Lineage (GTDB taxonomy): Bacteria > Chloroflexota > Anaerolineae > Promineifilales > Promineifilaceae > JACKCC01. The sequence continues at coordinate 2,705 of JAJRYT010000040.1, forward strand.
TATTCTGATCTCAACCAGTTCTTGCCTATTCACCATACTATCCATAAAAGCTTTTCCCTTGACTGGCAGTTCCCAGGACACGGCGCGCGTAGCGGCGCAGATTGTGACCGGCGTTGGTTTTTTGGGCGCGGGTGCGGTGATCCAAACCAAAAAAGCAATTCATGGATTGACGACTGCGGCCACAATTTGGATGGTCGCCGCCGTAGGCATGGCGACGGCAACCGATCTGTATACATTGGGCATCATGACAACAATCATGACGACAGGCATCCTCGTCCTGCTCGGCCCATTGAGTACCTGGCTGGCAGCTAAATCAGAAATTTATCAACAGCGACATGAACAATTGTACCGGCGCATTCTCGAACAGGAGAGAGAGAAGCAGAAAGAGACGTGAACGAACGAGACCAAAGCAGATTTAGGCTGGCTAGCAGTCTGTCGGGAAAAGAATTTTTGGACGCGGATCTCGCGGATTTACGCGGATTTTTGACGTTTTAGACCCCAAATCCGCGTTTTTCTGCGTTTATCCGCGTCCTATTTTGACTTCTCCGACAGCTGGCTAGTGTCAAAAATGGCTGACCGAGAATAAAGAATGTTAACGGGAGAATTTCATGCGACTTGGCTGCGACATTGGCGGAACTTTCACTGACTTTGTATTACTCGACGACAAAACCGGACAAATCACCGTCCACAAATTGCTGACCACTCCCGGCGATCCGTCTGACGCGGTGGAGGCGGGCGTGCGCGGGTTGGCAGAACTCGTCCCTGGTTATACCGAAAAGCTGGCCGAGGTCATTCACGGCACCACGCTGGTGATCAACGCCATCATCGAGCGCAAAGGGGCCAAAACGGGACTGATCACCACCGAGGGGTTCCGCGACGTGCTGGAATTGGGCCGCGAAATCCGCTACGCGCCTTATGACATCTTCGCCGAATTCCCAAAGCCGCTGGTTCCCCGGCGGCGGCGGTTGGAAGTGAAGGAGCGAGTGCGGGCCGACGGCCGTATCCTCCACCCCCTCGACGAATCCCAGGCCAGAGAAGTCGTGCAGCAGTTGGCCGGCATGGGCGTCCAATCCATCGCCGTCTGCCTCCTAAACTCCTTCGAAAATCCCCAACACGAACAAACAATCAAGGCGATCATCATCCGAGAACACCCCTCTATCTCTACCTCTATCTCCTACGAAGTCCTCCCCCAAATCCGCGAATACGAGCGCACCAGCACCACCGTGGCTAACGCCTACGTCAAGCCATTGACCGAAAGCTACCTGCGGCGGCTGTCCGACCGGCTGGGGACGCTGGGGTTTGACGGCCGTCTCTTCATCATGCTCTCCAGCGGCGGGGTGACGTCGGTGGCGACGGCCGTCGAGTTCCCCGCGCGCATCATCGAGTCCGGGCCGACGGCGGCCGTCATCGCCGGGGAATACTTCAGCCGCTTGTTCGACCTGCCCGACATGTTCTGCTTCGACATGGGCGGCACGACGGCCAAATCCTGCCTGATTCAAAACGGCGTGGCCGGCATCGTGCCGACTTTTGAAGTGGGGCGCGTGCAGCGGTTCATGAAAGGCAGCGGCCTCACCATCCAGGTTCCCGTCGTAGATTTGATGGAAATCGGGGCCGGCGGCGGCTCCATCGCCCGCATGAGCAAGATGGGCACGCTGCAAGTGGGGCCGGAAAGCGCGGGGGCGGAGCCGGGGCCGATTTGTTACGGCCGGGGCGGCACAGAACCCACCGTCACCGACGCCGACCTGCTGCTGGGCTACCTCGACCCCGACTACTTCCTCGGCGGCGAGATGAAGCTGGACAAAGAAGCGGCGCGGCGGGGCGTCGAGGAGCGGGTAGCACGGCCGTTAGGCGTGGACTATCTCCAGGCGGTCTGGGGCATCCACGACCTGATCAACTAGACGATGGCCGCCGCCGCCAAGACCCACATCGCCGAGCGGGGCGGCAATCCGCAGGTTGTGACACTGGCCGCCTTTGGCGGAGCCGGGCCGGTACACGCCTACGGGCTGGCGCGGAAATTGGGCGCGCCCCGCGTCATCGTGCCCCCCAACGCCGGGGTTGGCTCCGCGCTGGGCTTTTTCACCGCCCCCCGCGCCTTTGACCTGATACGCAGCCACAAAGCGCCCTTGCAAACGGCCGATTTCGCCGCGATCGAGCAGTTGTTCCGCGACATGGAGGCGGAGGGGGAACGCACCTTACA